>QHXH01000789.1 GCA_003222855.1 Acidobacteriota bacterium | reverse complement strand
GGCGCTGACCGCCGCACACGAATGTGGGATTCTTCATCGCGACCTGAAACCGGATAATGTAATGCTGGAGAATCTCATAGGCGACGACGAACAAGTCAAGATAATTGATTTTGGCGTGGCCAGGGTTAAGGACTCTCTTGTTTCCTCGGGCTCCACAAAGGATCTGGCCGTCGGCACGGTTGCTTACATGTCACCCGAGCAGTTGAGTGCGCTGCCGCTTACGACCGCGAGTGACATCTATTCTCTCGGCGTGATCACGTATGAAATGCTAACAGGAAGAAGACCGACAACTCCAGATTCAGCCTATCAGCTTCTCGAGCTGCAACGATCCGGAGTTCGTGTCAGGCCCGCCGATTTGCGACCGAGCCTTCCGAAAGCAGCTGAAGAACTGATTCTATCGAATGCCTTATTGGGAGATGATGAACAAGATGAATCAGGATCGGATCTTAAAGGCGCGAGAGCGGGTGCGAGCGAAGAGTCGGTAACCCTGACGCTGGAGACCGCGCACGTCCTGTTAGTGAACATAGTGGGTTACTCACACCTCTTGATGGATCAACAAAAGACGCGCTTGGGCGAGTTTCAAAGGGTAATTCTCGACACGCCTGAATGCGCCCGCGCAGGCAAGAATCTGGTGCGCTTGCCGACGGGTGACGGAATGGCTCTGGGGTTCTTTGGCGATCCTGAAGCTCCGGTCAGGTGCGCGATTGATATCAGCCGAGTCTTGAAGAACCGACCAGATCTGGTAGTGCGGATGGGAGTGCACAGCGGTCCGGTCTATCGCGTGGCAGATGTAAATACCAACATGAATATTGCCGGCGGCGGCCTTAGCATGGCTCGGGCCACATCCTGCTTTCGAATCGCGTCGCCGACGATCTGGGACAACTTTCGCGTTGGTCAAGCTACATCCACGATCTGGGTGAAACAGAAATTAGACCGGGGGCGCCGGTTCATGTGTTCAACTTCTATGGAGAAGATTTCGGTAATCCCGTAGCTCCGACAAAATTTCAACTCGCTAAACCGACACCGATTTACAAAAGGGTGTCGATCATGGCCGCGAGCGCACTGGTGATTCTGGCCTTGATGGTTGCTGGGATCTGGTATGTCGTTAGGTCAAAGACGACGACGCCATCGCAACCGTCGAAGCCGCCGGCTGTGTCGCCAGTTGGTCCAGAGCAATCACTGACCTACTGGTTGACTGTGCAGAGGATGCGCAACAACAAGCCGGATGGCGAGCTTTTCGATTCGGCCGGCCAGGATATCTTTATTACCGGCTGGAAGTTTCGGTTCAATATTCAACCAGCGCAAGACGGCGCGCTTTACCTACTCAGCGTCGGGCCGGCGAAGAACGGGGCACCGGAATATAACATTTTGTTTCCGTTACCCCGCGAAAATCGACTGGATGCAAAGTTGGCCGCCAATCAAACGACACAATCAAGCTGGAGCTATTTTGTGGAGAAGAATGGTGTAGAGAGACTCTGCATCATCTGGGCGGCGCAACCGTTGCCCGAGTTGGACGCAATCTTTAGGGACGCCGCTGGAAACAAGAAAGATCCGGGAGTGGTTGCCGATCCGGCTCAAATTTCGCAAATGGAAGCCTATCTGAAGAAGTATGATGACGATCGTCCAGAAGTAATTGCTGATAAGTCTAAGAAGCGTACCTTCGTAAAGGGTCGCGGTGATGTTCTGGTCAATCTCGTTGAATTGTCTCACGAGGCTAAATGAGGAGGGACTATGTTAACTAAAAGAGGTCTCGTACTGCTGGCTTTGTTTATTTGTCTTACCAGCGCCAGTGCAGTTGTCGCGCAGGACGAAGATGCCTCGAAGGCGATCAAAG
>QHXH01000201.1:6638-12217 GCA_003222855.1 Acidobacteriota bacterium | reverse complement strand
ATCCAATAACTACTCACGTATTAGTCAATGCAATTGATGGAACCATTTTCCGCGCCGAGAAGCAGGAACGGAAAACTGAAGCGCCGACTTACTGGCGATCAGAACAACCGCGCTCGATCGAGGGCGGCGGGTTGAACGGTAGAGCGCTCAGCTTGCCTGAACCGGTTTATCCCGACATCGCCCGCGCGGCTCGTGCACAGGGCGATGTTGAAGTCAGAATCATCGTCGATGAAGGTGGGAACGTAATCAGCGCGGAAGCGGTTTCGGGACATCTATTGTTGCGGGCCGCAGCGGTCAATGCGGCGCGCGCGGCCAAATTCACGCCAACGCGTTTAAGCGGCGAGCCGGTAAAAGTATCGGGCTTGCTGACTTATAACTTTTTGGTCCAATGAATTGTCTTTGAAATGTGCGGTTGAATTTAGACGCCGCGCTTTTGCGGCGACTAACCTGGTGGAGGGCTCCTCCAGGAAAAGAAGGCGGCCGGTGACGGCCGCTTTTTTGTTAATAGAGATGGGAGTGATGCTAGTGACGCAGTTTCAGAATTAGGGATTTCATTTTGCTGGGAGCGCGGACGCCCCCGTCCGCACTAAGCGCGAAGCGCGAAAATGACTTAACCCTACTAACAAATACTTCGCGCCTGGCGGCGCTTTGCGGACGGGGACGTCCGCGCTCCCAGCATAAAGTTCTCGGCTCCTCTCAAAGTGCATAAGTACTGGAGTCATTTATTTCAAGAGTTCGGATTGCGTGATAGAGTAAGCGGCGCGTCGACATCAAGGCTCCCCGTTCAAGTCTCAGCCAACTCAGGAGACTTGAAAGATCGGGCTAAATTCAGACGTCGCTCCGCGACGCTTCAATCTGATCTTCAGCAAATGTGAGACAAGCGCGAATGTTAGTTCGCAAGCGAAGACGCCCTCCCTCACGGTCGGGCTACTGCCCCGACCCAACGCGGTCCGCCAGAGAAGACTCTTTGATCCGCTCGCTACCGCTCGTGGTTCTGTAACGGTCCATCGCTATCCGCCACCCGATACTTTTCTTTTTCCTTCTCGCGCTGCAAATAAGGAATGCCTTTCTCCATCCACTCAGGCGCGGGTGCGCCTTTCAAAAAGTGATCGAAGAATTCCTGCAAGCGATGCGTGTAATCCTTCTGATTGATCCGCTTGCGCAGGCCATGCTTCTCGCCGTTATAGCTGAACATGTACGCCTCTTTGTTCAATCGGCGCAGTGCCAAGAAAAATTCGATGCCCTGGTACCACGGCACCGCATCATCTTCGTCATTGTTGATTAGGAGCAGCGGTGTCTGCACTTTGTCGACATGAAACAGCGGCGAGTTTTCGAGATATCGCATTGGGTATTCCCAAAGGCTGCCGCCAATGCGCGATTGCGAATGCTCGTATTGAAATTGTCGCGGCAGACCAGTACCCCAACGAATTCCGCTGTAGGCGCTGGTCATATTCGCTACTGCAGCCCCGGCTTCCGCGGCTTTGAAACGATTTGTCTGCGTAACCATGTAAGCGATTTGATAGCCACCCCAACTGTGTCCCTGAATGCCGATGTTCGCCTCGTCAACAAAACCTTTATCGACCACGGCTTGAATGGCGGGCAGCACGCATTGCAAAGCGCTGCGTCCCGGATAGCCGGTCGTGTAAACGATGTCCGGCATGACAAGCCTTGCGTGAGTCGTTCATAGATGTAAACGATCATCGGGTACTTCTTTTTTGGATCGAAGTTGTCAGGTTTAAGCAGCAGACCTTTTAAAGCCACGCCATCGGTATTCTTGAACGGCACCAATTCACCCGTGCCCCAATTGAATTGGGCGCGCTGCGCATCACCGTTACTTACTTTCTTTGGATTCCTGAAGTTCGCATCAGTGATCCAAATGTCGGGAAACTCATCGAAGCGCGACGCCGTGAACATCAGCGCATCGGCGTCTTTTGCTTTGGTCGGATTGTTGTAATCCTTCGCGCCCATGATCAATTTTTCCGGCTTGCCGCCATTGATTCGATCGCGATAGAAACCTGAATCGCGCGTGTCTTCGTTCTCTGCGTGCAACAACAAGGGCTTGGCCGGATCGATTGAACGTTCTTTGGGATCGAGCCGCACATAGCGAAACTGAATCTTATCGTGGCGGCCGACCCCATCCGTCAGGTTCCTGGCTGCGCTGCCATCGGGAGATACCTGCCACACGTCGTAACGATCGTAAATCAGCAGGTCATGATCATCTTTGGTCCAACCGGCGAGGCCATACGACCCGGGTAGTTCGGGCGTGTCGTTGTCTTCGTTGAAGAAGTGCACGGGCAGGTTCCTGGTAAGGTTGACTATCGTTCCGCCGGCAATCGAATAAGAGTTCCAATCCTTGCCGTCAAAATAGATCGCATACTTTGCGCCAGGCGAAAACGAAACATTCCCGTGCTGTTTTTGGGTCACGAGTTTGCGGCTGCCGTCTTCAGCGTTAACTACATAGAAATCAGTCAATCCCGGATCATAATCGCTGATGATTCGATAAGCGCGATTGTCCGATCCGATCGCCAATCGCCCATCGGTCGCAGGAGCGAGTGACTCCATTTTCTCGTCGGCAAGTTGGACGAATTTCTTGTCTTTGACCACATAGACGGCGCGATATGATCGCTGCCGGTCCTGCTCTGCGCGCACCTTTTGGATCGGCTGAACGTAATCGTCCCGCCAATGCCAAAGATCGACGAGTACTTTTTCGTCGGCAGGAATGTCTTCGTCTGGTAGCCGGCTGCCATCGAGTGAGAAGCTCAAGTTGGCTTTGTCGCTGACGACGAAGTCTTTGCGGAAGCCGGGAGATGAGTTGGAAACGATCTCAGAAGCAACCGGCGCCGGAACAGAAGAAGCATGGTTCCGATCTGAGCCCTCCTTTACGGTCGGGCTAGTGCCGCGCTCCCAAAGATAAACCTTAAACTTGGCCTGCTTCGATTCCTGATCGTCGCGATCGCTGATGAATGCCAATTCGGTTTGATCTTCGTCCCACGTCAGCTTTTGATACTTGCCCTTGCCGGCGACCAGCGGCGTGGGCGCCGCTTCGGTCTGCGGGGTTATGACGTACACGCCATTTGTCTCTTCATTTTTCGATGAGACGGTAAACGCGAGTGTCTTCGCATCTTTGCTGAAACTGTAATCGAGGACGTCGCTGAAAGTGCGCTCAGTTCCCGTCGTCGTGTTTCGTACGATCAGATCGGTGCCGTACTCTTTCTTTGGACCTCGTCCCGCCAGCCGCGACTGTGGGGCTTCCGCTGAAGTATCGGTCTCTTCCAGACTTTCCGATGATGGAGACGTGGGAGTCTCCTTCGATGCGGCGCCGTCTCTGTTCGGCGATGTTCCCGGCTTTGCTTCCAGCAAGTAAGCGACGAAGCCCGCGCCATCTTCCGGTACCTGAAAGTTCTTGACTCGATCAATTCTTGCCACCTGCCCATTCGAGAGATCCATGATGCCGAGCGCGTTCTTTGGCATGTCGTCCGGTTTCTTCTTGTCCTTCTTTGCTTTATTCAATTCGGCTTTGGCCGGCTCAATACTGAAAACGACCAAGCGGCTGTCAGCCGTGAACGCCGGACGCGCCAACCGTCCTTGCGCGGCGATCAGCTCACCGAAGTTTGGCAGTGAATCGTCCGGAGGGGGAGCCGGCGGCCGATATCCGCGCGTGGCGCGCCATTCATTTCCCGATGCGACATTGCGCGCGACGATCTCGCTGTCAGCGTCCTGGGCCATGTAGGCATAGGCGACGAATTTTCCGTCACGCGAAATTTGTGGAGACTGAATCGAATGCCAGGTGTCGTAATCCTTATGTGTCAGCGGCCGTTTTTGCGTGGCCGGCTGTTGCGCTGAGGCTAACGCCAGCGAACTTGCGATTAGCGCAACTCCAAGGATGAATGACACGCATGGTCGCGATGATTTAATTATTCTCATGGCTCACTCCGTTGTTTGCTTTATAGTCCAGGCGAGGCCGGGCTTGTGGTCCACAGTCTTATCACAGGCGATGCGGATGTCAAGGGCATTTCACAAATTTGTGCGCACGACTGTTTCTGTAACCAATGTCTTTGCGAAGGCGTTGATATCTATGCGACCATAAGACAACCCAGCTATACCTGATTGTCGTCGAGCCCCCGGTCGCCCATCGCGGACATTTCGCTGGGCAGGCCTTGATAGATCGCGATGGAGGAACACATCTCAACGGAAATTCCTAATCGGTCCGTCGGCGGAAACGCCGCCGATGCTGGTGTCAACAGTCCAGCGCGCGTCGAGACCGCGACCGCCAGTCGTCCTCGTAAGACGCGGGCCCGCATCATTCAGATCGTAAGCATAGTTGTGCTGGTGGTGTTGCTCGTCGTTCTTTGGAGGTTTCTTGGCGACAGAGCTGCAACGCCAGGCGCAGGCCGTGCCGGCCGCGGCGAAGTCGTTCCGGTCGCGGTCGCGCCGGTGACTCAACAGGACGTTCCCATCCAAATCAAAAGCATTGGCAATGTGGAAGCGCTTTCAACCATTGCCATCCGATCGCAAGTTGAGGGCACGTTAATGAGCGTCGCTTTCGTACCGGGGCAGGAAGTTAAGAAGGGCGCCGTGCTCTTCACGATCGATCCGCGTCCGCTGCAAGCCCAGCTTAGTACGGCCGAAGCGAATCTGCTGAAAGCCATGGCCGCGGTGCGTCAGGGAAACGATATTGTCGCGCGCGACGAAGCAACCGCGGCCAACGATCGGGTAGTGGTCAATCGCGATCTGCGTCTGGTGGAGGCCGGCGTGATTCCGCGCGAGCAATATGACAACGACCTGGCCAAGCTGCACTCGAGTGAAGCGACGGTCCGGGCGGATCAATCGTCGGTTGCAAACCTGCAAGCTGCGCAGAAAGCGGAAGAAGCGACAGTTGAAAACGCGCGCGTCCAGCTTAGCTATACGACGATTCGCGCGCCCCTCGCCGGCAAGACCGGCAACCTCGCGGTGACGGCCGGTAATCTGGTGCGCGCAAACGACACGACGGCGATGGTAACGATCACGACTTCGTCTCCGATCTACGTGACCTTCTCGGTTCCTGAACACGAACTTCCTGGCATTCGCCAGGCGTCCGGCAAAGAAGGACTCGTAGTGGACGGTGAAATCCCCGGTGACGAATCTAATCCCGTCAAGGGTAAGCTTTCTTTGGTCGATAACACAGTCGATCCTACGACAGGCACTGTTCGTCTGAAAGCAACTTTTATTAATGACGATCGCCGGCTCTATCCCGGCCAATTCGTGAACGTGGTCCTGACGCTGGGAACAGCGACCCAGGCGATCGTAGTGCCATCTCAGGCCGTGCAAGTCGGACAAGACAAGTCATTCGTCTACGTCGTGAAGGCTGACGGCACGGTTGAGATCCGAACAGTAAAGACAGGCACGGCGATGGAATCGATGACCGTGATCGAAGACGGATTGAAGCCCGGCGAACAGGTAGTGACCGATGGCCAACTACGACTCGTACCCGGAGCGAAGGTTCAGGTCAAAGGACAGGACCAAGGACAAGGTGGTCGCGGTGGACAAGGTCAAGGCGGTCAGGGTCAGGGTGGTAATCAAGGACAGAGTTCAGATCAAAG
>QHXH01000201.1:0-6496 GCA_003222855.1 Acidobacteriota bacterium | reverse complement strand
GCTCGCGGTTCTGACACGCTGTTGACGTTCGCCAAATTTAGTCTTTAGCTAGAATGTCTGAACTCTTTATTCAGCGCCCGATCACCACGACGCTCATCATGGCCGGCATCGTGCTGTTCGGCTTTATCGGTTACCGCGCGCTGCCGGTAAGTGACCTCCCGAACGTCGATTACCCAACCATCCAGGTTACCGCGGAGCTGCCGGGCGCGAGTCCGGAAACGATGGCTTCGTCGGTTGCCACTCCGCTCGAGCGACAGTTTTCCACGATCGCCGGTCTGAACACAGTCAGCTCCACCAGCACGCTCGGCAATACGCAGGTCACCCTGCAATTCGATCTCAGCCGGAACATCGATGCAGCCGCGCAGGATGTGCAGACGGCGATCGCGCAATCATCGCGACAGTTGCCGACGGGCATGCCCAATCAGCCGACGCTGAAAAAAGTTAATCCCGCCGACCAGCCGATTGTTTATTTGATGGTGAGTTCGCCGACGCTCCCGCTGTCGAAAGTAAATGAATACGCCGATACGACGCTGGCGCAAAGACTCTCAACGATCAGTGGGGTTGCGCAGGTGCTGGTCACTGGTGAACAAAAGCTCGCTTCACGCGGCATCGGCATCGATGATGTGGCGACTGCTTTGCAGCGTGGCAACACGAATATGCCGGTCGGCACGCTTTACGGGATTCATCAAAACCTGACCGTGCAGGCTAATGGTCAGCTCACCAACGCCGAAGAGTATCGACAACTGATCGTAGCTTATCGAAACGGCGCGCCGGTGACTTTGCGCGATCTTGGCAAGGTCGTCGATAGCGTTGAGAACAACCGCCTCGCCAGTCGCTATAACGGCCAGCAAGTCGTGACGTTGACCATTCAACGTCAGCCGGGAACGAATACGGTCGCGGTCGTCGATGCCATCCGCAATTTGCTGCCCTCGTTTCGTCAACAACTACCCGCTTCGATCAAGCTCGATGTTCTCTACGATCGATCAGAGTCGATCCGCGAATCCGTCAACGACGTGCAGTTCTCTCTCTTGCTGGCGATCGGACTGGTCGTGCTCGTCATCTTTCTGTTTCTGCGCAACGTGCGCGCGACTTTCATTCCGACGCTGGCGCTGCCGACCTCGATCGTCTTCACCTTCGCGATCATGTACCTGTTGGGATTCAGTCTCGACAATCTTTCACTGATGGCCTTGACGCTGTCCGTCGGTTTTGTGGTCGACGATGCGGTCGTGATGCTGGAAAACATCGTGCGCCGCATGGAAGAAGGCGAAGGCGCGATGGAAGCCGCGCTGAAGGGTTCGCGCGAAATCGGATTCACGATCGTTTCGATGACAGTTTCGTTGGTCGCCGTTTTTATCCCGGTGCTGTTTCTGAGCGGAATTTTGGGAAGACTATTTCGCGAATTCGCGATCACGATCAGTGTCGCGATCTTGGTTTCAGGCTTTGTTTCGCTGAGTCTGACGCCGATGCTTTGCAGCCGTATTTTGAAAGCATTTGGACATCAAAAACGTGATGAGGGAGAACCGCCTGCGGTAGCGGGCGGGCCGGAAGATGCGGGCAAGGATGCCCGCGCTCCAGTTGCGGTCAAGCACGGGAAGTTCTGGGAAGCCACTGAACGCGGCTATGAATGGCTCGTCGGCGGGTACCGCTGGACCTTGCAGGTTGCTTTGGAAAATCGCGGGTTGACGCTGGCAATTTGCGGCGTGCTGTTTCTGGTTACGATTGCACTCTTCTATGTTATTCCCAAAGGCTTCATCCCCAACGACGATACCAGCCAGATTGTCGGCTACACCGAAGCTGCCGAAGGCATTTCGTTTACTGAAATGTCGCGGCATCAGGAGCAGATCGTCGATCTGATTCGCCAGGACACAAACGTAGTCGGTGTGCTATCGACTGTCGGTCAGAGCGACGTCAGCGCGGCCAGCAACTCCGGAAACATTCTGATTATTCTGAAGCCGGTGAATCAACGAAAGAAAGACGTCGAAGCGATCATCGACGACCTGCGGCCGAAGCTCGGCTCGGTTCCGGGCGTGCGCATCTACTTGCAGAACCCGCCCCTGGTCCAGGTTGGCGGGCAGGTCACCAAGAGTCCTTATCAATTAACCTTGCAAGGCCCGGATCGAGACGAACTTTATTCAAAGGCTGATGAGTTGTTGAAAAAGTTGAATGCGCTGCCACAGTTACTCGATGTGACCAGCGATATTCAAACAAAGAATCCGCAGCTCAACGTGGACATCGATCGCGACAAAGCATCAGCCGTCGGCGTCACCGCGCAGCAGATCGAAGACGCGCTCAATGATGCCTACGGGACGCGGCAAATTTCGACGATCTACGCGACCTCGAACGAGTATCAGGTGATCATGGAAGTGAAGCCTGAGTTCCAGCAGGATCCATCCGCGTTGGGGAAACTCTATATTCACTCGACGGCCTCGCCGGCGGCGGCAAGTCCCGGTGTACAGGTGCAGACAACCCTGGCGCAAGGGTCCGCGGCGATTGTGAATTCACAGCAAACGCCAGTGGGAGGGACCACGCCGGGACAAACAACAACCACCGGCCGCCTGGTTCCTTTGAGCACGGTGGCGACATTTTCGCGCGGCATCGGCCCATTGCTCGTGAATCATTTGAGCCAGCTTCCGTCCGCCACGATTTCGTTCAATCTTCACCAGGGCGTGTCGTTGAGCGCGGCCACAGATCAAGTGCAAGCGCTGGCGAAACAAACTTTGCCCGGCACGATCACGACGAGCTTTCAGGGCACCGCGCAAATTTTTCAATCGTCGCTGCAAAACCTAACGCTCTTGTTGCTCGTCGCCGTGCTGGTAATTTATCTGGTGCTCGGAATTCTGTACGAGAGCTTCATCCATCCATTCACGATTCTTTCGGGATTGCCTTCGGCGGGGCTGGGCGCTCTGTTAACGCTGCTGGTGTTTGGCCGCGAGCTGGATGTTTACGCTTTTGTGGGCCTGATCATGCTGATTGGCATCGTTGAGAAAAACGCGATCATGATGATCGACTTTGCCTTAACGTCTCAGCGGGAAGACGGCAAGCCCGCGGAAGAAGCGATCTTTCAGGCATGCTTGATCCGCTTTCGTCCGATCATGATGACGACCATGGCCGCGCTGATGGGCACGTTGCCAATTGCGCTCGGCTGGGGCGCGGGGGCTGCGTCGCGTCGCGGCCTGGGATTGGCAGTTGTGGGCGGACTAATGGTCTCGCAGGTCGTGACGCTGTATCTGACACCGGTGGTCTATTTGTATTTCGAGCGCATGAATGAATGGCTGCAACGGAGAAGAAGAGCCGGGCAAAGTGAAGTGTCAGAGGCGCGGGCGTGAGGAAGTCGTTTCGTGTGATTTCGCGGTTTGTTTCCAACTGAGAGCGCGCAACCACGAACTCACACGAAACATAGCGAGATCGCTTTTCGTGTAGCTTCGTGGTTTCCGTTGCTTTCCCAACAAAAAAGCCGAACCACGAAATTACACGAACGTCCTGACCCACGAAGTCACGAAATGTGACGAGATCGAGTGAAGACCAACAACAAACATCGCCGCGGAATTTCAGAACTCTTCATTCAGCGTCCGATCACGACGACGCTGGTGATGGTGGGCATTGTTCTGTTCGGCCTTATCGGCTATGCGGCGTTGCCGGTCAGCGATCTCCCAACTGTTGATTACCCCACGATAAACGTCAACGCGAGCTTGCCGGGCGCGAATCCGGAGACGATGGCGGCGTCGGTTGCGACCCCGCTTGAGCGCCAATTCTCAGGCATCGCCGGGATCGATTCGATTAATTCAAGCAATTCGCAGGGCTCGACTTCGATCACTTTGCAATTCAATCTGAGCCGCAACATCGACGCGGCCGCTCAGGACGTGCAGACGGCCATCTCCGCGTCGCTGCCACAATTGCCTCCGGGCATGCCGAACCCGCCCAGCCTCCGCAAGTCGAATCCATCTGACAGCCCGATTCTTTTCTTTGCTTTGAACTCAGACGTGCTTTCGCTGCCGGAGATTGACGAGTATGCCGAGACTTTGATCGCGCAACGTATCTCGATGGTGGAAGGCGTGTCTCAGGTGCAGGTTTATGGCGCCATGAAGTACGCCGTGCGCGCGCAGATGGATCCCAATGCGCTCGCCGATCGCGGCATCGGCGTTGACGATGTTGATGCGGCGATTCGCAATGCGAACCCGAATACACCGACGGGAACGCTCTACGGAAAATTCTCGAACATGACGGTCCAGACGAACGTCCAACTCGACAATGCCGCGCAGTTTAAAACCCTGATTGTCGCTTATCGCAACGGCGCGCCGGTCCGTCTCGAAGAAGTCGCGAACGTTCTGGACAGCGTCGAGAACAACAAAGTTGCGAGCTGGTTCAATGGCCGTCGCAGCGTCACCATGGCCGTGCAACGCCAGCCGGGAACAAACACTGTCGCAGTCGTTGATTCGATCAAAGCGCTGATTCCTCAGTTCAAGCAGCAACTGCCGGCGTCAGTTAATCTCGACATTCTGAACGATCGCTCGATCTCGATCCGGCAATCAGTCAATGACGTGCAGTTCTCTCTGGTGCTGGCGATGGGCCTGGTCGTCATGGTGATCTTTCTGTTCCTGCGCAACGTGCGCGCGACGATTATTCCCACACTGGCGCTGCCTACTTCGATCATCGGCACCTTCGCCGTCATGTACCTGCTGAAATTCAGTCTCGACAATTTGTCGCTGATGGCGCTGACGTTGTCGGTCGGCTTCGTGGTCGATGATGCGGTCGTGATGCTCGAGAACATCGTGCGGCGGATCGAGAGCGGCGACACCGTGATGGAAGCCGCGCTCAACGGCTCGCGCGAAATCGGATTCACGATTGTATCGATGACCGTTTCGCTGGTCGCCGTCTTCATCCCCGTGCTTTTCATGGGCGGAATTCTCGGCCGGCTGTTTCGTGAATTCGCAATCACGATCAGCGTCGCGATTCTGGTTTCCGGCATTGTTTCCCTCACGCTGACACCCATGTTGGCGAGCAAGCTCTTGAAAGCGGCGGACATTCGTGCCAGCGCGCTGCACGAAGAGACTGGCAAACCTGTGCGCCGTCGCGGTTGGTGGGGATTTACTGAAGGCTTCTACAAACGGGTGTTGCAGTTCTACGAGTGGACGTTGCGCGGCGTGCTCGAGCATCCGCTGTTCACGATCACGATCAGTTTGATTCTGGCCGTCTTCACTTTTTATTTGTTTGGCGCGGTGCCGAAAGGTTTCATCCCCAGCGGCGATACCGGATTGCTGCTGGGCAGCACGTTCGTCGGACTCATCATGCTGATCGGCATCGTGAAAAAGAACGCGATTACAGACGTCCTGAAGAAGGATCCGAATATTCAGTCGTACGCGTCAACCGTGGGCGCGGGCGGCAGAAACAGTGGCGGTAACAGCGGCACGATCTTTATCGGTTTGAAGCCTTTGAATCAGCGGCTCAGCGCCGATGACGTGATCGAGGAGCTGCGGCCAAAAGTTTCGCGCGAGCCCGGTCTGCGCGTGATCTTACAAAACCCACCGTCGCTTAATATCGGCGGCGGCTTTGGACGCAGCACTTATCAAGTGACTATTCAGGCTTCCAGTAATGCCGAACTGATCGACAACGCTCCCATCCTGGAACGGAAGATGCGCGAGCTGCCCATCCTCCAGGACGTGAACAGCAACCTGCAAGTCAACACGCCACAAATCAACGTTGAGATCGATCGCAAACAGGCGGCGGCTCACAATGTGACGATTGCGCAGATTCAGACGGCCCTCGGCGACGCGTTTGGATCGCGACAGGTTTCAACAATCTTCATGCCGACCAACGAGTATCAGGTGATCCTGGAAGCCAAGCCGGAATTTCAAGCTGATCCGACAGCGATGGGCCGGCTATACATTCATGCGACTAATGGCAGATTGGTGCCTCTGAGCGCGGTGGCGAATTTTTCAACGAGCGTTGGCCCGGCACAGGTGAATCACTTTGGCGAGATGCCCGCGACCACTATCTCATTCAACCTCAAACCCGGAGTTTCGTTGAGCCAGGCAACCACCGAAATTCAAAACACCGCGAAGCAATCTTTGCCGGCGACGATCACGACGACCTTCCAGGGATCGGCGCAGGTCTTTCAATCGTCTTTGCAGAATCTGACGCTGCTCTTGCTGGTGGCGGTACTGGTGATCTATCTGGTATTGGGAATTTTATATGAGAGCTTCATTCATCCGCTCACGATTCTTTCCGGCTTACCTTCGGCGGGCTTGGGAGCGCTGCTAACACTGATGATCTTTCATCGCGAGCTGGACATCTATGCGTTCGTCGGACTCATCATGCTGATCGGCATCGTGAAAAAGAACGCGATCATGATGATCGACTTTGCTCTGGACAAGCAGAGAAGAGAAGGTCATCCGGCGCGCGAAGCGATTTACGAAGCCTGCGTCGTCCGCTTTCGCCCGATCATGATGACGACGATGTCGGCCTTGATGGGGACCTCGCCCATCGCTTTGGGTTGGGG
>QHXH01000200.1:6796-10520 GCA_003222855.1 Acidobacteriota bacterium | reverse complement strand
GATGACAAGCCGGTATGACCTTTCGCTTTGCGTTTTCATTACTTGTCCTCTTTCAGTCAGGTGATACTTCATTCCGGCGAATCCCCACAATTCCTTAGTCGAGTCATGATCAGAACTAAGCCAGCGATTCGCTGCAGATGACCAACTCACTGCCGGGCTGCTCAATGAAATGAAGCTTGCCATCTTCCAGCCAGCGATAAATCGTGCGCAGCGTGACGGAAGCCCTGGCGGCAGCTTCTTCCGGCGTGACGAACTCGCCCTCACGAGCGCAGATCGGACAATAAGAGAGCCGTCGCTTGGTCGTCCGCCGGGTCACCAGAGAACGCCGGCGCTCGATGGTGATTTCCGTGGTGCGGCTCGTGATTCGTTTCATCGATTTATCCACAACCCAAACAAAAACGATCCACGAAATCACACGAATTCAGGCGCATTCGCACCAATCATCTTTCGCGTCGTTTCGTGTTGTTTCGTGGATCGTCACTTTTGTTGCGCCCCGTCGCTCAATGGTCTTACAATGCCGGCACCAGGGCGATCGCAATGCTCCTTTTCGCGGCGGAACATACGCGCGAGGCCCTGAAAAGTAATTAAGAAAATCTGAAAAAATCCGGTAGAAGTTCGGGAGGCAGCAAAATCAGTGTCAAAGCGGAGCTATTACAACTTTGACTGTTTTCGTATTGATCCTCTTGAGCGGGTTTTACTGCGTGACGACAAGCCGGTTTCTCTGTCACCTAAAGTGTTCGACACGCTGCTCGCGCTGGTTGAACACAGCGGACATATCGTTTCCAAAGATGAGTTAGTCGAGATTGTCTGGCCGGATGTCTATGTCGAAGAAAACAACTTGACACAGTACATCGCGGCGGCGCGCCGGGCGCTGGGCGACAATCGGCAAGAACAAAGGTACATCGAAACCGTTCCCAAACGCGGCTACCGGTTTGCTCAAACTGTAAGGCTGATCACCGAAGACAGCGACTCGATTCTAATCGAGGAACAAGAAAGCCTGCGCATCGTCGTCAAAGACAAAATCGAAGAGCACGAGACGACCGGATTAGGTCTTGCCTCAATTACGCAGGCGCTGGTTCATCATCGCGTCCTCGCGCTGGCATCGTTCACAGTTCTTTTCTGCGCAGTTGCCGCGGGCTATTTCGTTTTCGAGAAGCGGACCCACGCAGCAGTATCCGGTCGCTTCACCGCAAACGCGCAGGCGCTCGCGGATTACAACGAGGGGCTCCGGCTGTGGAACAGGCGCACGGGCGGTGATCAGCTTCAAGCCACCGCGCTTTTTGAAAAAGCGATCAACGAAGATCCGAAGTTTGCGTTGGCTTACGTCGGTTTGGCGGATTGTTACGCTTTCGACTGGCCCAATTGGAAGCTGGCGGAAGAAAACGCCAGGAAGGCGCTGGAAATTGATCCGCAACTCGGCGAAGCGCACGCGACCATCGGCTTTGTGCGCACGTTGTGGCTGTGGGATTTCGCCGAAGCCGAGCGCCAATTCAAACTTGCTTTTCAGCTCAGTCCGAATTATGCGACCGCCCATCAATGGTATGCCGCATATTATCTTGCTGCCGGCCGCACGATTGACGCGAAGCACGAAATGCAGCGGGCCCTCGCGCTCGATTCCGCTTCGTTGCCCGTAAACGCGGACATGTGCCAGGCGCTTTATTACACGAAAGAATACGACGCGGCGCTGGCGCAGTGTCAGAAGACGCTGGCTCTGGATCCCGACTTCATCAACACGCACGTTTATCTTCAGAAGATTTACACGATGAAGGGAATGAGTCAGGAAGCGTTGCAAGAGATTCTGACAACGGAGAAGCTGAGATTCAACAATCCCTATTACGTTCATCCCGCGGCATCGGAGCTAGCTGCTGGGATGGCTAAGAACCGGGTTAAGGGCTTGTGGCAAGCGCAGGCTGATTACTACGCGCGCACAGGCGCGACTGATGTTGGATTAGCAGAGAGCTACGCGCTGGCGGGCAATGAGGAAAAAGCATATCGCTGGCTTGAGCGCGCCTTTCAAGATCACGAGTTCGCGTTCGCCCACACGATCGCTGATCCGGTGTTCGTTGACTTGCGAGGGGATGAGAGATTCAACCGCCTAGCCCACTTCAAATCTGGCGAGATTGCTTCTAATGGGAGATATGCGAGCGTTCGTTAACCTGACCGCCTATCGCAATCGCCCTTCCAAATTGTAATCACGCAACCTGCGATAGAGAGTTGACGGTGAAATGCCCAGCATCTCTGCGGCCCTGCCGCGATGCCATCCTGTCTTCTCCAACGCCGCGATGATTTGTTGTTTCTCAACATCGCGAAGAGAACCCGTGTTCGAACCGCCGGCCATATCGCTCGACGCGGGAAGTCCCGCCGTTGTTGAACCCTGCATCGAAACGAATGGCATCGAGCCATTCGTGCGCGCGACTTCGGGCGGTAACTCGTTTGCGGTAATCACACCTTCATTCGAAAGCAGGACCGCGCGTTCCAAACAATTGCGAAGCTGGCGCACATTACCAGGCCACTGATACGCGCGCATCTTGTCCAGGGCGTCCGATGTGACTTCCGGCGGATGCACGCCGCTAAGGTGCTTTAGCATATGAGTCATCAAAGGCTCAATATCTTCCGGCCGATCACGAAGCGGCGCCAGATGAATCTGAAAACTGTTGATGCGATAAAGCAGGTCCGCGCGAAAAACTCCATCAGCGACGACCATGTCCAGGTTGCGATTCGTGGCCGCGACTATGCGGACGTTGACTTCAACTTTGCGCACACCGCCCACGCGAAAGAATGTGCGCGTCTCGATCGCCCGTAACAATTTCGCTTGCAGCCCCGGCGGCAGCTCAGTCACTTCATCCAGGAATAACGTTCCCCCGTCAGCCAATTCGATCAATCCAAGCTTGCGTGCTTTGGCCCCTGAAAAAGCGCCGGCTTCATACCCAAACAGTTCCGATTCCAGCAACGATTCCTGAAATGCCGCGCAGTTAAGATCGATAAAAGATCCGTGCGCGCGATTCGACAAACGATGAATAGCTTGCGCGATCAATTCTTTGCCGGTACCTGACTCGCCGGTAATCAAAACGGAAGCCTCCGAGGGCGCGACCCGCTCAACCAAACGAATTGCTTCGGCCATTGCCTGCGATCGGCTGACGATTTCCGGCACGGCGGACTTGCGCTCGATTTGCGCCCGCAGTCTTTGATTGTCAACGCGCAGGTTTCGCTTTTCGGCAGCCTGCCGGACGCGCACATCGAGCTCGTTGATGCTATAAGGCTTTGTGAGGTAATCATACGCGCCGAGCTTCATCGCCTCGACCGCGGTCTCGATCGTACCCTGGCCGGTCAGCATGATTACTTCCGGGGGGTTCGGGCGTTCGTGTACGCGCCGCAGCAACTCCATGCCGTCCATGTGCGGCATGTTAATGTCGCACAGCAGCACATCGACATTGCTTTCTTCCAGCTTGCGCAATGCTGCATCGCCGTCAGCCGCGGCCTGCACGCGGTAACCGAGTCTTTGAAGTTCTTTTTGTATAACGAGCCGGAGATTTGCCTCGTCTTCGGCGATCAGTAGTCGCGCATCACGCTGTTCGTTCACTGGCTTTACCCCGCACCTGGAAGGCCGTTACTAATCTATCGCGACCGGCAACGTAATTATGAAAGTCGTGCCGACGGCAACGCTCGATCGCACGTCCAGCCGACCTCCATGATCAGATAAAATACCATAACAGACGGCCAGTCC
>QHXH01000200.1:4648-6776 GCA_003222855.1 Acidobacteriota bacterium | reverse complement strand
AAAGGATCGAAGATCTTGGTCATGTTTTCCGGTGAGATGCCGATACCAGTATCTTTCACCTCGACCAGCACGCGCGAGCCCACGTGCGTCGCGCGCAACGACAGCGTGCCCCCGTCCGGCATTGCATCGATCGCATTGGTGGCTAACGCAATCACAGCTTGCTGCAATTGCCCAACGTCGCCCAGGACCATCGGTAGATCGTCTTCGGCTTCGATTTCGATCCTAATGTTGTCACCGCGCTGTTGATGAGTAACCAGCCGCGCAGTGCATTTGATTACTTCGTTCATGTCCACCGGCACGCGCTGTCCCGCGCGCAACCGGCTGAAATCAAGTAAGCCGTTAGTGATTGATTTGCAGCGAAAGGCTTCATCGCGAATCAGACCGAGATAGTCGCGCAAGTCCTCGGCGTCCGGCGAGTCGCCAAACGTGCCTTCCTTAATTCGTTTCTCCAATGACTCTGCGCAGGCAGCGATGGTCGCCAGGGGATTATTGATTTCATGAACGACACCCGCAGCCAAACGGCCTACGGCGGCGAGCTTCTCTGCGCGCGCAACTGCACGGTGAGCCCTGACGCGGGCGGTTATGTTTTCGCCAACGGTAATCACGTGCGTCACCTGTTCGGTCCCACCAGCGCGCATTGGAATTTTGCTAATTAACCAATGATTGGTTTCGCCGTCGCGTGTGATTGTCTCCTGCTCGACGCGGTGAATCTCGCCGGTCTCGAACACCTTGCCGAACTCGCCTTCGAGCAATTCGCGACTCTGTTTGGTTAGCACCTCAAAAATGTTCCTGCCGAGAACGAGTCCGCGCGGCAGACCGAGTTCGCCCAGTTCGCGGTTGCGGTTCCAGGCCACAATCCGATATTCACGATCGATCGCATAGAGAGACAGTGGCAGCGTGTCGATGATCGCTTCCGTGAAGCGCTGATGCATTTCAGCCTCGGCGGTGCGGCGATCGACTTCTTCGGCAAGGGTCGCGGCGGATTCGCGCGCCTTCAAATACAATCGCGAAATCTGGGCCGCTAATGCAGCTTGCTGCCCGGCCGCGTCAATCATGCGGTATTCGCTGGGGCTGCAATCTGCTGCCTCCGCGAACGCAACCACCAGGGCCCCAGTGTTCTTTTCGCCGAAACCGATGGGAACGACGTACTCACTTTGATGCCCGGCATTGCGGAAGATGAACTCCTTGCGATTGGTCAATCGTAAGGATGAATCTGATCGCGATGAGGCCAGCCACTTTTCAAGCCGCCTCTGATTTATGAGGGCAGAACTTCCAGCGCTTCCTTCTCGATCGAAAACGCAAACTGTAAGACTTTTCCCGTTGTTTCGGATCGCACAAGCCGTCTGCGCCGCGTTGGTTCCCTCGAAAAGAGCTCCAGCTACCTGTCGGGCGACTTGCTCAGGATAGAGCGTGCGCAACAGTCCGCGGCCCAGATCGGCCAGGAAGCTTAACTCTCGATTGCTGCCGCGCAATTCTGATTCACGTTGCGCGATACCCAGATGAGAGTTAACGCGCGAAAGCAATTCACCGGGCGTCGAGGGCTTAACGATGTAATCGTCAGCACCCGCGGTAAATGCTTCGACCTTGCGGCCCTCGCTGTCGTCCGCTGAAAATACGACCAGCGGAAGTTGCTTCAATTTCGGCTGCGCGCGCACCAAACGGCAGAACGCGAGACCATCGACGTCCGGCAACTCAACGTCGAGCATCACCAGATCGCACGATTGCTCACGCAACAAACGCAACGCCTCCGGCGCGTCGCGGACAGTGATCGTTTTATGACCTGCGGTTTCGAAAATAGTGCGCAGGCCGTCGCGCGCCGATGTGTCATCGTCGACTATGAGCAGAGTTGCGACGGCATTTCGTTCAATTGATGAAAGAGCCATTCGAATCGTTATTAAGAGTCTGACTTTAGATCACAGACTTCTCGGTATTGAGGCGGGCGCAGGGCTTGAGACGCTCTCCGGTGGAGCGGCACAATCTAGGAAAGGCGCTGGATTCTACGGCCGTCAGAACGGCGACCGGTTGCGGGATAGACGGTTCGTGGTCCCGCTGGCCACTCTTCCAATTTGACGGTTCAAGGGGCTAATTGTCAAGGGTTTAGTTGATTGCGCGCGTTATCGCAGGTTTC
>QHXH01000200.1:0-4615 GCA_003222855.1 Acidobacteriota bacterium | reverse complement strand
ATAAAGACGCCGGGTCCATCTCATCAAGAAAAGTCTGCGCCGAAAGCGATACCGGAGCAACCTGGCATTCACTTTTCGGCGCATAACTGGGCAAGTTAACGGACACTGATACGCATCCGTTACCTGGGGTGTTGGGGACAAGTCGAGTCGCAGTCGGCTGGTTCTTCAAATCCTGGGCGGCTAGCGGGCCCAGTGCGGTGGGCTCGTCCAGCGGTTAACGCTACCTAGCCGCATGCTCTCTTTAACAACCCGCGTGCCGACGATTCTTTACACTGAAAAGGCGATAATTTCGCGCAAAATAACAAGCCGAAGCCGATAGCGAGGAGTTTTCCTATTCTCACTTTTCAATCTGACAGGTCAAACTGAAGGCGATGCAGCAGTGTATAAGTTACAGCACCGCTCGCGTTAACGAGCGGTCAGAGACTGAAGCATCATGCAAAAAAGAGCCGATTGGCGCTTCTTTCAAACGAGAACCAACCCGCTTCCTGCCTCAAGCATTTCTCTGCCTGTCGTGTTCTCGCGACGATATCCAAAGCAAAGTTGACAAGTTTCGCGTCCACAGTGCACCTTTCATGAACTTTGAGCTCGCAACCAACAATTAAGACTCCGGCTAAGAAGCGATCGCCGCGACACAGTGTTAGCTATGGCGAACTGTTGCGTGGCAACCGTGCCTTTCGCCTGCTTTGGCTGGGCCAGGTTGTGAGTCAAATGGGCGATTGGTTCGACACGATCGCCGTCTACACGATCGCCTTGAGGCTTACTGGTTCGAGTCGCTCAGTCGCACTGATCATGGTGGCGCGTTTTCTGCCCACGGTGGTGTTGGGACCGGGCGCAGGTGTGATCGCGGATCGATTCAGCCGGCGCTCGATCATGATCATCGCTGACATCATGCGCGCGATCGTTGTGCTTGGATTTCTGTTTGTGCGCCGTCCCGATCAAATGTGGCTGGTTTATCTTCTCACCGTTTTGCAGCTTGCGTTTTCTACGTTCTTCGAGCCGGCGAAGACTGCTGCTATCCCATCGATTGTTTCTGATCGCGAATTAGTGCCGGCCAATGCCATCGCCGCGGTGACCTGGTCCGTGATGCTTACCCTGGGCGCAGCGATTGGTGGTTTCGTCACCGGTTTGTTCGGCACCAACGCCGCGTTTGTCCTGGACTCTCTGACATTCGTCGCTTCGGCCATTCTGATTGGGAGCGTTAGCTTCCCGCACCGCCCGCCTCGCGTAAAGTCCAGGCCCACAGTCGGAAAAGTTCTGGGCATTACCGAAACGATCGAAGGCGCGCGTTACGTCAATCATCGGCCGCGGGTGTTAGCTTACCTACTCGTAAAGCCGGCTTGGGGAATGGGGGGCGGCATTCTCACCCTGCTTGCCGTTTTCGGCGAAAGAGTTTTTCCTGTTGCCGGCAAAGCCGCAACGGGCATTGGCGTGTTGTTTACCGCTCGCGGCATCGGCACCGCAGTTGGTCCATTCATCGCGCGCCGGTGGGCCGGCGAGACTCGCTCGCAGATGCAAAATGCGATCGGGATTGGATTCTTGATCGGCGGAGCCTTTTACTTCGCTTTCGGCGTCAGCCGCAGTTTCACTTTCGCACTTTTGTTTTTGGCGATCGCGCACATGGGTGGAAGTATTCTTTGGGTCTTTTCCACGGTCCTTTTGCAACGCGCGACTGAGGATCAATTTCGCGGACGCGTGTTTGCGGCGGAACTGGGTTTGGCAACCTTGACGATGGCAGGATCGAATTATCTGGTCGGCGAGTTGATGGATCGGTTCGGTTTATCTCCGCGCGTCGTCACGGCGGGAGTCGGAACTTTTTTTCTAATGCCGGGCCTCATTTGGTTCGTAACTCAGAAGTGGTGGGACCGCAAAGAAAAGTTTCCGCAAACGGCAGTGACGACGGAACAAGTCGCCGCCGCCATGGAAACTGAGCACTTCGAGATCTAGTCATGAAGACAATAATCGGAGTTATGGGATCAGCGGAAGAGACCGCGAACCCGATGATAGATGGGGCTGCCTACGCGCTGGGCCAGGCGATCGCCGCGCGTGATCTGATCCTATTTACCGGCGCGACGACTGGAGTCATTCGCCTCGTCGGCAGAGCCGCACGGGACGCGGGCGCATTTCACATCGGCGTCTCTCCCGGTGAAAATCAACGCGAGCATGTTTTGAGATTTCAACTGCCGGCGGACGCGTGCGATGCAATTGTCTATACGGGTTTTGGGTTGAAAGGTCGCAACGTGGTTTTGATTCGCTCGTGCGACATCGTCGTTTTCATAGCCGGTTCGATCGGATCTCTCAACGAATTCACAACCGCATACGACGAGGGCAAGATCATCGGATGCTTGACCGGAACCGGTGGAGTCGCGGACGAGATTAAAAGCATCGCGGAAACATTTCCCAAGAAGACAAAAGCGCGGATTTTTTATGATGATGATCCGGCACAGTTAATTGAGGCATGTTTGAAAGTCCGCACAGCGGGGCAGTAGCCCGCGCGTGAGCAAGGGCGTCGTTGCTGACGCGCCCTCCCTCATGGTCGGGCTACTGCCCCGTCCTTAACGCGAAGAGGATCGACTAATGAATCTGGGGATAAAGAATCGAGTCGCCATCGTCGCCGCTGCCAGTCGCGGCATCGGCTTCGCTTGCGCCCGCGAACTGGCCCGTGAGGGCGCACGCGTCTTTTTGTGTTCGCGCAACGCAAAACACGCTTCGGAAGCCGCGCAGAAAATTCACGAAGAGACCGGGGCCGACGTCGCCGGCATTGCCTGCGACGTTACAAATGACGCGGACGTTCAGGCGTTCATAAATCTCGCCATCGAACGCGCCGGACAAATCGACATCTGTGTTACCAACGCGGGTGGTCCACCGGCAAAAGTTTTCGCGGAGACTGATCTTGATCTGTTTCGCCAGGCATTTGAACAGAACGCATTGTCGGCGATCAGGTTTGCCAAGCTCGTGCTTCCCGCAATGCTCGAGCGGAAGTGGGGCCGCATAATTAACATCACTTCCGTGTCCGTAAAGCAGCCAATCGACGGCTTGCTGCTCTCGAACACTGTCCGCGCCGGACTGACAGGTTGGGCCAAGACCGTTTCGAACGAAGTTGCGGCGCAGGGAGTCACCATCAACAACGTCGCTCCCGGTTACACGTTAACTGAGCGGCAGGACGAACTCGCCGAAGTGCGGGGCAAAGCCGCAGGCAAGTCGAAACAGGAAGTGATCGAATCGTGGGCGTTGCAAGCGCCGATGCGCCGTATGGCCCGGCCGGAAGAAATCGCGGCCGCCGTCGCGTTCCTCGCTTCCGAGCGCGCGTCCTATATCACGGGCGTGACATTAGCAGTTGATGGCGGCTGGGTGAAAAGCCTCTTGTAAGCGGCACGCCGTCCCACCCGTCAAAATCATGCGAAGAGTAGCTGCCGCAATTTGGCTTGAACGAGTATTTGCGTTCAGCGCTATACTGCTCGCATGGCGCGTGGATGGGAAAGCAAATCGGTTGAAGATCAAAAGAGCGCGGCGGAAGCTGATCGTGACGCGCAGATAAAGCCTCGCGTGTCTCCGGACGAACGCGAAGAGAATGAACACAAGCAATCTCTGATGCTTTCGCGAGCGCTAGTCCTCAGTCGTTTGAAAGCCGCAAGGGACGGGCGTTATCGTGCGCAACTTCAGATGGCGCTCGAACAGCTTGATGCGCAATTGCGGGAACTCAGTATCAATCGCGAGAAGCAATAATCTCGCGGCTTACGGATTCGGTGACGCAGCAGCCGCTGGCATCTTGAACTTCGAATCGTCCACCGGCACGTTCAGTTTGATCTCCGTCAGCTTCCTCACGATGTAAGGATTGCCCGCGTCAACCGAGGAAACACGAATGGTGAACGGAAACTTCACACCGTCAACGTCGCGATAATCTTCAAAATCCGTTTGCTCGGGGATGACTCCGACGATGGTTTCCATATAAGTTATCCGCCGAAGCAACAATCCGTTCTCGGCATCAAAGTAGAGGCGCTCACGTTTCTTGTCGGCAGTTGTTCCGACAACTATCAATGCGTCGCGGTCGCCGATTTTCTCCCGGCCGCCGAAGCGCAAGCTCGCATACTGTTCCTTGAGTTTCAGGTTTCTGAATAATTGCATCGATGCACGGGCGTTAACCAGCTCCTGACCTCCAATTTCCCGTACAGCCTGAGGATTTTGCTCCCAGCCCCCATCAGTGTTTACCGCATGCTTGATCGTAAATCGCGGCGTAACGAAAATCTCATAGGCCTTGTCAGGAGCAACTTGACCCGCCTCGTACGTGCCCGTCATACCGTTTGCAGCGTTAACAGTTCCGGTCGCGGTGCGGCTCTTAATCTTGTCGATGGCTGCTTGTCCGCCGATAGCGTCGATGTATTTGCTGATCAAAGTGTCGGGCGCCGGCGGGGATGGCCGCGGACTCGGCGAGGCTTGAGCTTGAGCGCCAGGCGTCGCTCCGCGCGGACCACCTGCTCCACCCTGATTTCCAGGTGGCGGTGAAGGAACGGGCAACGGCAAGGTTGGGATGGATTGCGGGCTGTTGCGGCCGCGATGACAAGTGTAGCAAGCGACTGGGTCCAGATTAAGACGAGCGGTAGTCTTATTGATATCCAGT
>QHXH01000199.1 GCA_003222855.1 Acidobacteriota bacterium | reverse complement strand
CTCGATTGATGGCGGACCAGCAGAGGCGCTGCCGATGCCGGAGGCCGGTTCCGGCGATTACTCTCCTGACGGAGCGCAGATGGTTTACTCGCCTCAGTCGCGTGATTTCCGATCCGAAAAAAGATACGGCGGCGGCGAAGCGAACGTCCTCTATACCTTCGATCTGAAAACGAACAACACCAAACGGATCACTGAAGGGCCACGCGCGACGCGCGACCCGATGTGGATTGGCGACACGATTTATTACGATTCTGATCGCGATGGTCACTTCAACCTCTACGCTTACAACGTTGGCAGTGGCAAGACGGCGCAGGTCACCCACAGCAAACAATGGGACCTGCGCTGGCCCAGTTCCGATCATGAAGGCCGCATCGTTTATGAAATGAGTGGCGAATTGCAGGTTCTGGATGCGAAGAGCGGAAAAACCACGCCCATTTCGATCACGGTGCCCGACGATGGTCTGGCGCGCCGGCCCAGCCGAGTCTCGGCCGCCAACAATATCGAGTCGTATGAACTAAGCCCCAAAGGCGAGCGCGCGTTGTTCTCAGCGCGCGGCGACATCTTTAGCGCCCCGATCGAGAAAGGTCCGACGCGCAATCTGACGCATTCTTCGGGCGCGCATGACAAGTGGCCCACCTGGTCTCCCGACGGATCCCAGATCGCGTTTATCTCTGACTTGAGCGGCGAGGAGGAGTTGTATTTGGTGCCGCAGGATGGATCGAAACCGCCGCAACAAATTACCAGCGGTGGCGCGGCCATGCGTTATCAACCAGAGTGGTCGGCTGACGGCAAGCGCATCGCGTTTTCTGACAAAGATGGAAGGATTTTTGTCGTCACCATCGCCGATAAAAAGATGGCGGAAATTGTGAAGACGCCGCGCAATCAGATTCGTGATTATGTCTGGTCGCCGCGTGGAAGTTTTCTCGCCTTCAGCATGTCAACAACCGGCAACGGATTTTCGCAGGTTTACGTGTGGAGCGCCGCCGACAATCAGGTCCGCCGTGTGACTGAAGGAACCTTTAATGCATTCAATCCGGCATGGGACCCGCAGGGCAACTATCTCTACTTCATCAGCAATCGCGAATTCGCGCCGCAGATTTCCAACATTGAATTCAACTACGCTACGAATCGCGACTCGTACATTTACGCGCTGGCTTTGCGCAAAGATGTTAAGAATCCATTCCCGCCTGAGAGCGACGAAGTAAGCATCGCCAAACAAGCAGACACCCCGACGGAACAGCCCAAGCCCGCCGAAGCAAAGCCTGAGAGCACCCCAAAGCCGCCGGCAGACATGTCTGTAGACTTTGAAGGCATCGCTACGCGGGTTGCTCGGGTCCCGGTTGGCGCCGACAACTATGGCAGCATCGCGGCGAAAGCAGGTCATCTGCTCTATTTCGTTGGGCCGGCTTTTTATTACGGACGCCAGGGC
Source organism: Acidobacteriota bacterium (assembly GCA_003222855.1). Classification (GTDB taxonomy): domain Bacteria; phylum Acidobacteriota; class Blastocatellia; order Pyrinomonadales; family Pyrinomonadaceae; genus UBA11740. The sequence continues at coordinate 5,055 of QHXH01000199.1, read as the reverse complement.
GATCGTCCTGCCCAGCTAAAGATCTTTGCGTTCAAGGATCGTAAAGAGACAGTGCTCGCCGATGATATTTTTGGTTATGCATTGTCAGGCGATGCTTCGAAGGTCCTGGTGCGCAGTGCGCAGGGCTTTGGCCTTTACGATGCAACGCCGCAGGGTGACAAGAGTCGCAAGCCCGTCGCGACGGCGGGCCTGGTCGTCGATCGTGTGCCGGCTGAAGAATGGAATCAAATCTTCAACGAGGTCTGGCGCCGGTATCGTGATTGGTTCTATGTGCCGAACATGCACGGCTATGATTGGGTCGCGCTGCGTGAGCAATATAAACCGCTGCTGCAATACGTGGCGCATCGTTCGGATTTGAACTATGTAATCGCCGAAATGATTTCTGAGCTCACCGTCCAGCATGCTTACATCGAGGGTGGCGATTTTCAGATTCCGCCGCGCCCGCGAGTCGGACTGCCCGGCGCTCGCTTTGAATTGGATCGCGCAGCCGGCCGTTATCGCATCTCGAAGATCTTTGCCGGCGAAAATGAAGAAGATCTTTACCGCTCGCCGCTGACTGAGATCGGCGTGAACGTGAAAGTCGGTGATTACGTCCTGACGATCGATGGCGACGAGCTGAAAGCTAACGACGATCCGTATCGCATGCTGCGCAACAAGGCGGACAATCCAGTCTCGCTGACCGTCAACAGCAAGCCCACCCTGGAAGGCTCGCACGTAGTTTCTTATCGTCCCATTACGGATGAAGGCAACTTGATCTATCTCGACTGGGTGACGCGCAATCGCAAGCGCGTGGAAGAAGCGACCGGGGGCCGCGTCGGTTACATACACATCCCGGACATGGGTGCTAACGGCATTCGCGAATTTATCAAGTGGTACTATCCGCAGATCGACAAGGAAGCATTGATCGTCGACGTGCGCGCCAACGGCGGCGGCAATGTCTCGCGGATGCTGATCGAGCGGCTGCGCCGAAAACTGCTCGGCATAAACTACGCGCGCACGGACGATATAGGCAACACTTACCCGGACGGAGTTTTCATCGGGCCGATGGCTGCCTTGCTCGATCAGAACTCCGCGTCCGACGGGGACATTTTTCCGTGGATGTTTCGCGAAGCCGGGCTCGGCCCGTTGATCGGCAAAAGATCCTGGGGAGGCGTCGTGGGTATCAATAATCGTGGTGCGCTTATCGACGGCGGAAACGTGTTTGTTCCCGGCTCGGCGCTGGCGAACAACAAGGGCCAATGGATCATCGAGGGCTACGGTGTCGATCCGGACATCGAAGTCGAAAACGATCCGCCGTCAGTAATCGCCGGACACGATCCGCAACTCGAGCGCGGCATCGCTGAGTTGATGGCGAAGATCAAAGATCATCCGACGAAGCTGCCGGCACGGCCGGCGGCTCCGATTAAGACGATCAAGTAAGAGCGATGCAGTCAGTACCGGGAGCGATAGCGACCGGGTCGTTCCATATTATAAGGATCGCTATTGAAGGAATTGTTATCCGGTACTGGCCTCATTCTTAAAAATAAATGTGCCAGCTCGAAGGTAGCGATCACGGGGGACGCGATTCGGCGGCCGAGCTGGCACTGGCAGGTAGTATCGATGTAATGTCGGACGGCTCTTACAACCGGCTGACTTTGGGGTCAGCCTACCCGACGCTGCAAATTATACTCCCGCAGAATTATCAGTCAATCACTTTGTGCGAAGCGGTGTGATCTATTTCACGCCCTGGAGAAGCTGATCATATTTGCAGGCGAAAAGTGCGTGTTTATTGGCATTTGACACCCTTCCACGCGGTTCCTATACTGCAGACTCCTCAAACGCAAATGGCCAGGTAGCTCAGTTGGTAGAGCGCGGCCCTGAAAAGGCCGGCGTCGGCGGTTCGATTCCGTCCCTGGCCACCATCAATTTACGTCGCGCAAACGATACGCTACATGTTGTCGCCTTTGTGCGGGCTCTAGACTGGGGCGGTAAATCCTTAACCCATCGGCTTACGCGGATGGTACCGACTTCGTCGCAAGTTGTGCGGACGATCCGGTCGCTACGGCTCCCGGTTCTGACCCGGAGGCGTTACTTAACAACCAGCTATCTGACACCCAACAGGATGTCCACCGTCAGTTGGTCCAGACGCTCGTAAGGCAGTTGTTTCTTTGCGAGTTCAGTTCGATCCATTGACCGCGATTTGATCTCATCCGCTCGCTCGCGCGAATAGCAGCCAATCGGTACTCCATCATCTGCCTCGGTGGATCGAATTTCAGATAGCAGCGACTGAATCTCAGCATCTTCATTGAACTGCCGAGCTTTGTCTTTAAGGATCAAATAATTTCGCATGCAGCCGGCGGCGAAATCCCAAACGCCCGCTTCGTCTTCGCTCCGATAAGAGTGCGCATCAAAGTGGCGCGGACCGTCGTAGGATTCCTCGAGCAGCTTAACCAGGAAGAAGAGGTTCTTGATTGACTCGGAACCAAACCTGAGGTCCTGATCGAAACGGGGACCTTTCTGATCGTTCAGGTCGATATGAAAAAGTTTGCCGGCTTCGATCGCCTGCGCCACCACGTGATAAAAATTGAGGCCGGACATTTGCTCGTGCCCCACCTCGGGATTGACGCCCACCATCTCCGGATGATCCAGCGTCGCAATAAAGCCGAGCATCGCACCCGTAGTCGGCAGGTAGATATCACCGCGAGGTTCGTTCGGCTTGGCTTCGAGCGCGAACTTGTAGTCATAGCCTTGATCAATCGAATACTCGCAAAGAAAGTTGAGCGCCTCGCGATTCCACTTCAAAGCCTCGCGTGGATCTTTCGCCGCATCGACTTCCGCGCCTTCGCGTCCGCCCCAGAAGACGTAGATGTGCGCGCCCAGCTCGGCGCCGAGGTCCATCGATCGCATCGTCTTTTGCAGCGCATACAGCCGCACGCGCGGATCGTTCGACGTAAAAGCGCCATCCTTGAAAACCGGATCGTAGAAAAGATTCGTAGTCGCCATCGGCACCTTCATGCCGTGATCGGCGAGCGCTTTTTTGAATTCGCGCACCGTTGCGTCGCGTTCCTGCCGGGTCGCGTCGATCGGCACCAGATCGTTGTCATGAAGGTTTACGCCATACGCACCCAGACGACTCAACTCTTTGACAATCTTGATCGGAGGGAGAGTCGGCCGCGTCGCATCGCCGAAGGGATCGCGCCCGCGATTCCCAACAGTCCACAATCCAAAAGTGAATTTATGTTCGGGCTTTGGTTGATAGTTTTTGCTGGTCATGAAATGCCCTCGCGCTTTCATTAAACGGCCCGCCGGTTTCACCGCGTGCACTCTCAACGGGAAGACGTCTTAAACCTATGGATGGTAATCGTGTGATACTGTTGGCCCCTTCTTAGCACCGCGGTCGGGAACGACGGATGGTTGGGCGAATCGGGAAAGTGCTGCGTCTCCAGACAAAACCCGTAGCGTTGCTGATAGACTTTGCCGTCCTTTCCCGTGAGCGTGCCGTCCAGAAAATTTCCTGTGTAAAACTGAATTCCCGGCTCAGTCGTCCAGATCTCCATCGAGCGTCCTGAAGTAGGCTCATAGACCACCGCCGCCTGACGCAACGTTCCCATCCGGCCATTCAGAACAAAGTTGTGATCGTAACCCTTAGCAAACTTCAGTTGCTGATCGTCGTCGTTTATGCGCTCTCCGATACGAAATGCACTGGTAAAGTCAAAGGGCGTTCCTTTGACACTCTTGAGTTCGCCGGTGGGAATTGATCCGGCATCAGTCGCTGTGAAGCGCCGCGCATTGATCAGCAATTGATGATTCAGGATGTCGCCAATGCCCTGGCCGGCAAGATTGAAGTACGAATGGCTGGTGAGATTAATGACGGTGTCTTTATCCGTTGTCGCCCAGTATTCGATCTTCAACTCATTCGCATTCGTGAGTGTGTAGATCACTCTGACCGACAGGTTGCCGGGATAACCTTCTTCGGCGTCCTTGCTTAGATAAGTCAACCGCAGCGCCGCGCCGTTTGGCACTTTCAGAGGCCTGGCGGTCCAAACAACTTTATCGAATCCTTTGATGCCGCCGTGCAGGTGATTTTCGCCGTTGTTGACGGCCAGCGTGTATTGGTGACCGTTGAGAGTAAAGCGGCCTTTGGCGATGCGATTTGCGTAGCGGCCGATAATTGCGCCGAAGTATGGGCTGCCTTTCAGATACGCATCGAGGTTATCGAAGCCGAGCACAATATCATCCCGCTTCCCTTTGCGATCCGGCACTTTGAGCGATGTGATAATGCCACCGTAGTTGGTGATCTTGACTTCAGCTCCACGGCGATTCGTCAAAGTATAGATATCAACGTTCTGTCCTTCAGATGTCTTGCCAAAGTTTTCCTTCGTTACTTTGGCCTGGCCGCTCGCGCTCAAGTTCAGCACCAGGATGATCGCGCTGCAAGTCACTGCCAAATATAGGACCTTATTAGGTTTCATGAAGATGCCTCCTCACTCGGTGGTGCACTAATTTTGTATTTCTCTGCGCCGATGGCAGCAACAATCACCCATTCTTCACGCAAAGGATGCCATCGTTCTTCCCAGGTCATGTCGGTTCTGACCCTGTTCCGCCGGAATGATCGGCGGCGATTGCATTTGTCGGGCGCATGTCGGCGCGAGCAGACTCGCGAATTAAGGCAATCTGCCGGCGATTGCGGCGCTCGCTGAGAATTTGATCGGCCATCACTCCCAGCAGAATTACCGCTCCCATCACCGCAAAATCGAGCGAACTCGGAATGCCTAACAGATTAACGAGATTCCGCAGCACCTGCAGCAGCGCTGCGCCAATCAAAATGCCGACGACTGAACCCTCGCCGCCGCGCAAAGAGCACCCACCCAGCACCGCCGCGGCGATTCCGTAGAGTTCGTAAGCATTACCATGGTTCGCCGGCGAAACTGAGTTGGTATAGAAAGCGAAGATGATTCCTGAGATTGCCGTGAGCGCGCCGGAAATTACATAGGCAATCGTGATCATCCGCCGCGTGTTGATGCCGGCATAGCGCGCGGCTTCAGGATTCCGGCCCGTGGCAAACAGATAACGGCC
>QHXH01000198.1 GCA_003222855.1 Acidobacteriota bacterium | reverse complement strand
ACGTGGCTGTTCCTTGCGCACGTAGTTTCGAAATGCATCGAGCACTCGATCCGTAATCGCGTAATCGGTGGGTTTAGGCGAATGCGCATAATCAACTTTGTCGACGCGATACGATTCCAGTCCCGCGATTTTGCCGGTCGTCAACTGGCGGTTGAAGTAGAAAGCCGCTTCAATGATGCGGCCACGCGCGAACGTCGCCGTCAGCGGCCGCGCTTCGATGTCCGGCGTGATCCCGCCGCCGCCGTAAAAGACGCGTCCCGCAGCTGTCCGGTAAGCCGGCGAATTTGAACCGCGCGACTGTGGAATTTGTTCGTTAGGCGAAGGCTGGCCAGGTTGCGTGGGCTGCTGATTATCATTCTGCTCGTGTCGCACGTAATAGTCGTAGAGCGAGCCGCTGGAATAATCGCGTTGCAGCGAGCGGCCATAAGGCGTGTAGTAGCGCGCGGTCGTCAGCGTCAAACCGGTGTTATACGGCAACTGAAATACGTGCTGGACCAAACCTTTTCCAAAGCTGGTTTCGCCAACCACCAGGCCGCGTCCGTGATCCTGAATTGCGCCCGCGACAATCTCTGAAGCGGAAGCAGTGTTGCGATTGATCAGGACGACCAGCGGCACATCCTCAGGATCGCTGCCGTTCGATTTGTAAACGGCGGGCTCGTGGTATTCACTACGACCCTTTACCGAAACGATTGCGTTGTCGCGCGGCAGGAACTCGCTCGCGACATCGATTGCCTGATCCAGAAGCCCGCCGGGATTATTTCGCAAATCCAAAGCCAGCTGGCGCATTCCCAATTTCTTCAGCGCTGTTATCGCATCGCGCAGTTCATCATCCGAAGTGTGTTGAAATCCGCCGACCAGTCCGATGTAACCAGTGGTGGGGGTGATCATAAAAGAAACTCGAATCGAAGGGAGCGGCACCGCATCGCGTAAGATCTTGACGTCGGTCGCGATCTCTTCGCCGGCCCGTTCAACTTTCAACTGCACCGGTTTCAGACGATCGCCGCGAACGTTCTTCGAAACTTCGTCGCTGGACCAATCGCGCGCGTCTTTGCCGTCGACTTCCAGAATTCGATCGCCATAGCGCAAGCCGGCCCGCGATGCGGGTGTGCCGTCAACAACCGACGTAATATAGACGCCATCGTCGTGACGCTGAATCTGCACGCCGATGCCATAGAAACTCGACGATTGATCTTCTTTTAGTTTCTTAAACTCAACCGAGGGAAAATAAACCGAATGCGGATCGAGCGTGAACAGCATTCCCTGGATGGCTGCCTGGGTGGCTTTTTCGTAATCGATCTCGCCGGCATATCGATCTTCGACGGTCGATATCGCTTCGCGATAATCGGCTTCGATCTTATCGGCTTCGTACTTATCTTCGGTCGTCTGACTGGAATTGACTATTGTCAGGTGACGCCGGGACGAACGCGAACGCACACCGCCGGCGACGGTGGCCGCCACGATTACAAAAATGGCAACGATGGTGAACTTTCTGGTCATCGACAGGAACTACTCGGTGACGAGTCTGACGAAAATATAACACAACGCGGGCAGTGCCTGAAGCAGGAGCTAGCTCTTCATTCGGAAGATGAGGTCGGTACCGGGAGCGGTAGCGACCGGGTAACGATCACGTCAATGTCGATTATTGTTATCGGTTTGGACCCAGTCGCTACCGCTCCTGGTACTGACTCCATCACTTCAGCCGGCAAATTACGAACATCGAAGCGCGTGCACTTGTGCGTGCCTGCCGATTGATTGAGAATGTGAAAGTGGCGCCAAAACTGTCGATTGTTGTTCCGGCTTTCAACGAAGCCGCGCGCCTGGGCGGTTCACTAAAGCAGATTGTCAGGTACCTGAGTGAGCGACGCGAACAAACCGAACTGATCGTGGTCGATGACGGATCGACCGATAATACTGCGGTCGTTGCTGAAGAAGCGCTGCGGGACGCCGGCGCCGTCGCGACCCGCGTGATTCGTTACGAAGAAAACCGCGGCAAAGGGTACGCGGTGCGATTGGGACTGCTGGCGGCGCAGGCGAACATCGCGCTTTTTTCCGATGCCGACCTTTCGACACCGATCACTGAAACGCCGAAACTCGTCGATCCAATTCGCAGCAATGAATGCGATCTTACTTTCGGGTCGCGCGCGCTCGATCGACGCTTGATTGGCGTGCATCAGCCGTGGCGGCGCGAGCAAGGCGGCCGGGTATTCAATCTGATTGTACGGGTGGCGACGGGCTTGCCGTTTTGGGACACCCAATGTGGGTTCAAGGCTTTTCGCCTGAATTGTTGCCGGCCGTTGATCGAAGCTGCGCAAATCGATCGTTTCGGTTTCGATGTCGAATTGATTTATCTGGCGTATCTGGCCAAACTGCGTCTGCGCGAGGTTGCCGTTCGATGGGATCACAACGCCGGCGGTCCACTGGACGCGTCCGGGAATTACAGCCGCGACAGTTTGCGAATGATCAATGAAGTGCGTCGGATTCGCGCCGCCGCCGCGGCCGGCGAATACAGCGAAGCGATCAGCGTTGCCAGGACCGCGACAATGGTTGAAGCGAAGCATGGTTTGACGGCGAGATCATCAGTATAGAGGCTTACTGCTGGCGCTTATAGCAGACGTACTTGTCGCGCGCTCGCGCTGAGTGATGGAATTCTTACTTGCGCTTTGGCAAAACGCGGACTGCAACCACGAAATCACATGAATGAAAAAGGAAAATCTCTTTGTTCGTGATGTTTCGTGTGTGTTCGCGGATAGTTGTTCAGGGTTAGACGCTTTGCGACTGCAAACTACGACACGACGCCGCGCCATCTACATTGAGTCGCCTTTTGTGATAATCGTTTTATTACTCTGTGTCCTCTGTGATCGGTTTTTGTTTGGAGTAAGAGATGACAGCACGACTTAACGTCAACATCGATCACGTCGCCACGGTGCGACAGGCGCGGCGGGCGCCCGAACCGAGCGTCGTTGCCGCCGCGATGATCTCAGAGCAGGCCGGCGCCGACGGCATCACAGTTCACTTACGCGGCGACCGGCGGCATATTCAGGATAACGATCTCTATGTGCTGCGCCGGGCGGTGACGACTTATCTGAATGTCGAAATGGCCGCGACTGAAGAGATGATGAAGATCGCCATCGATGTTAAGCCTGACGCGGTATCTCTGGTCCCCGAGAATCCCGGCGAGATAACTACTGAAGGCGGTTTGAATGTGCGCGCGAATATCGCAATAGTCCGCGCCGCGATAAGCCGGCTGCGTGAGGCGGGCATCATGGCGAGCCTTTTCATCGATCCCGATCCATTTCAAATCGAATCCGCCCGCGAACTGAACGCACAGCAAGTTGAGCTGTGCACCGCTGCGTTTGCAGAAGCGACGCTCCGGGCGAGCGGAATTCACGGCGAAGGAGCCGCACGCGCCAATCATGAACTCAGACGTTTGCGCGAAGGCGCGGCCCTGGCGGCGCAATACGGGTTGCATGTGGCCGCAGGTCACGGACTGACTGTGCGAAACGTGGGCGCCGTCGCAGAGATTTCTGAAGTTGAAGAATTTAACATCGGGCACAGCATCATTTCGCAAGCAGTGTTCATAGGATTAGAGAGGTCGGTGCGAGCAATGCGAAAAGCGATAGCTGAAGCTTCAATATAGCGTCGCTCGCGCCATCCAGTTCGTGGGTTTGGTGTGATTTCGTGGACCGATTCTTTGGCGGAAAAAATCACACGAAAGAGCAACAAAACTCAAGGACAAATTATTTATGGGATCCTGAGGCCAGTTGCAGTCTCACCAGCGAACGTTCCAGCTTGGCCTGCGCCTTCTCAAAATCTTCTTCACTGCCGCTCCACGAACTCAATTGCTTTTCGGTATGTTCGCGCGCGAGCCGAGCGCGGGCAGCATCAATCTCTTCGGGACGTTCGGCGATCTCGGCGAGCACTGAAACGCGATCGTCGTTGACTTCGAGGAACCCGCCGGAGACGTGCAACTGAGAGTTTGTCCCGTCCTGATTGTAAGTGAGCACGCCGGTTTTCAGTTCCGAGATCAGCGCCGCGTGGCCGGGAAGAATCTGCATCTCGCCATTGCGGCCAGGCACGGTGACAGAGTTCACCGCCTCCGAGAGAACGCGCCGTTCCGGAGTCACTACGTCGAGTTGGAGCTGATTGGACATGAATGAAGTCAGTACCACCTGCGGTAGCGGGTGGGTTGATGTTTGAATTTATCCTTGATATTGCTTGCCCGCTTCGACCGCTTCATCGATCGTGCCGACCATATAGAAAGCCTGCTCGGGAAGATCGTCGTGCTTGCCGTCAATGATCTCTTTGAAGCCCTTGATCGTGTCTTCGAGCTTGACGTACTTGCCTTCGCGGCCGGTGAATTGCGAAGCAACGTGGAACGGTTGTGAGAAGAAGCGCTGGATCTTGCGCGCGCGCGACACCACCAGCTTATCTTCGTCAGACAATTCGTCCAGACCGAGAATCGCGATGATGTCCTGAAGATCTTTGTAGCGCTGCAGAATCTGTTTCACGTTCTGCGTGGTGTTATAGTGATCTTCGCCGACGATACGCGGGTCCAAAATGCGCGACGACGAGGCCAGCGGATCGACG
>QHXH01000197.1 GCA_003222855.1 Acidobacteriota bacterium | reverse complement strand
TTGAATGTCATTGTTAGCGACGACGACTTGTCGAGTGGCCGAGCGAATCACGCGCACGTCGCCTTCATAAGACATAAAGCGAGCGCCCGCTAGGGCATCCGATTTCAGCGCCACGTTCCTTAAAGGATTGCCGTACTTCCAAACATAAAGCGCGCCGCCCGCCGCTATCGCGCACAACACGAGCGTCAGCGCCGCGACATAAATCGCGCGTTTCTGAATTACCCACCAGTCGAGGTCGAAGTGGTTGACTCTGCTGTCTGCCATTATCCTGGGATATGAGATGGGGGCGCTGGGGAGCTAAAACTACGCCAAACACAGATTAACACAGGCCTTCGTGGTACTTCAACATCCGATTTTAGGGGGTTTTTCGCTCGATCTATCTTAGATAGATCGGATTGGAGACTATCCAGGGCTTTCCCAGGGCCGGAGCAGGCAGATTATCGAGATAGACCTCAACCCGATACACACCCGGGTCAGTGGCCGAGAATTCGGCTGTGGTTCCTTGCCTTTGCTCGACGAGGCTGCCGTTTCTAATCATGACGATACGCGCGGCCAGTGGGACCCGCACGATTAATTCGGAGTTAGTGACCGCAATTTCATCTCCCATGATCGCATCGGAGTTTCTGGCGGAAAGGTTGAAACCGCTGCCCTCAGCGAACAAATCAAAGGATATATAACAGTGACCCTGAGACAACGCTTCCAAGAGTGATTCGCGGGTTAGGCCATTTCCCTTCTTGATTAGGACGTGAGTACGAACGGTGCGAAAGCTTCGTTCATAGGGATCGAGTTTCACTCCGATCAATTGTTTGCCGGAAGAATCGTTGAGGCTCAGGCCAACATTTGAGTGCGCATCGTTGCCGGCAATTGCTATCAGCTTCCGCTTGCTCGTGACGTTTGCTTCGTCCCATAGCCTGAGATTTTCATCTGGTCGCTGAAAGAAGTTCGCAAACATCAAGTCAGCATAACTTCGATAAGACCACAGACCATCAAAGAACATAATGACGGGCCTTATCTGCCGCGTGTTCGTGAACAGGTTGTAAACCTCGACGCCGTCAACCGCGGACGATTTCCAGGATTCTGATTCAGACGGATAGGCCGCAAGGGCCAGGCCGCCGTTCAACTTTTGTTGCTCGACAATTTGTTGGGTTGACTGAATATTAATCGCAGCGGCGTTGGACGTTCCCGGAATCAGCAGCAAACGATCTCCGCCGGCAGTCGCCACTTCATTACCATTTATGAACAATATTCCGGCATGAGTTCCGTTAAGCGTCATTGCGGACGTGTCAAATTCCGCCTGCGGATGTTCGGTCATGATCACAAAATCAAGCTGGTTCGCTTTCGCGGCCGCGATCAATTCCGCGAACGTTCCGGTGCTGTGCCCACCCAAAAGAGAGTGAACATGAATTACACCTTTGTAATCAACGTATTCATTTTCCGGTGCCGGAGGTATTCGCTGCGCAGCCAATTGCTGAATTGTGTTGCGAAGCTGGCGCAGGCGATAGCGCCGATAAGCGAAGGGAATTTGGGACAAGACGGCGAGGCCCAAAATCGCGATTAGAATCCTGCGTTTCATATTGGAGGAGCGCAGGCATCCTGCCTGCGGTTCCCCGGCATCTTGCCGGGTCTCGGTGTTCCCCAGCGAAAATCGCGAGTAGGCTGCTCGCGAACCGCCGACAAGATGTCGGCGCTCCGATCTAATCTTCGAAATCGACCTTGGCCATAGTCTCAACGATCCGCCGACCAAACTCGACGACCTTCACATGTTCAGGATGAATGGTGTAGGCGTCTAAAACCGAACGATCTGCGAAGCGTGCCGACAGTCCAATGTCATATGAATTCGGCGCCCTTAAAAAATCGAAACCAACCGTCAGGCTTTCAATACCGGGAACGATGTTTCTTAACGAACGCAGTTGAGTCTGGTGTTCTTCACGGTCGGCTGGCCGAACATCTGTACGATATTTCCAAACGACAATATGGGTGACCATAAGATTCTCGATGATGCAAATTTAGTTTAGACGCCGCACTTGTGCGGCGCTCGTTAATCGGCGGACAAGCCGGCCTTCTAAACGAAGGCGGTAAACACGGGTATTACTTCAGGTACTTATCAAACCAGTCCAGCGTTCTCTCAAGTGCATCAACGCGATGCTTCGGCTCGCGAAAGCCGTGGCCTTCGCGCGGATATCGCACTAACACACTGACGACGCCTCGCCGTCGTAGAGCCATGTACATCTCCTCAGCCTGGGTGATCGAAACATCATTGTCCTGCTCGCCGTGAATGAACATGGTTGGCGTTTGCACCTGCCGCGCGTAACGAAGCGGTGACCACTGCCAGAGCGAATCGTAATTGTCCCACGGAAAGCCGCCAAACTCCGCGTGGATCAAATCCTGATAGAGCGAAGTCGAATAAAAACTGATTAGATTGCTGACGCTCGCGACTGAGACTGCCGCTTTGAATCGCGGCGTTTGCGTGATGATCCAGTTGGTCATAAAGCCGCCGTAACTTCCACCGGTGACACCGAGGCGATACTGATCGATCCATGAATATCGTCGCAGAGCCTCATCGACACCGGTCATCAAGTCGCGATAATCGCCACCGCCCCATTCGTTGATTGTGCCGTCCGCGAACTTTTGACCATAGCCGCTGGAGCCGCGGGGATTCAGGTAAAGCAGCGCATAACCGCGGGCGGCAAAGACCTGAAACGATGAGCTGAAAGCATACCCGTACATTCCGTGGGGGCCGCCGTGGATGCTGAGGACCAGCGGATACTTTCGATCTTCGCGCCAACCAGATGGCTTCATTAGCCAGGCTTGAATCTCACTGCCATCAAAGCTCTTGAAGCGAAACTCCTCGGGTTCAATCAACGATGCGCCGCGCCGAAAGTTCTCGTTGTGATTAGACACGTGCGCCATCCACGCGCCTCTGACCAGCCACAATTCAGTTGGATGAGTCGCGTCGCTGATGACGGCAGCGACGATCGGGTCGTGAACCAGGACCCGCGGCTGCGTTGGTGAAGCGTCGGGGGTTTCGAGGGTTTCGGAAACGCTGAACGAAGTCACCTGAACATGCAGATCGAGAGCTGTCGGCGCCGTTGAATCAAGCGAGCCTTTGAGCTCGCTGGCATTCTGCTGGCTCTTAACTTCATCGATTGCGCCAAACAGCGGTCGAATCTTTTCAGTCTGAAGATCGACTTCGAAAGCAAGCGTCTGGCCATGATCATTGGCCGAAAAATAAATTGCCCGACTGTCAGATCGCCAGCGTGGATTTCGCGCGCGCCGATCTTGCGAAGCGGTAAGTTCATGACGAGTATCGCCACTCGCCGAAGTGACCCAAACGTGCGTGTCTTCCGCGACACTATCGATCGTCGTGAGGTCACGTTTTGTCGCGACGTAAGCAATCCATTTTCCGTCCGGTGACCATGCCGGCTCGTATTCGCAACCCGCACTCGCAGTAATCTGGCGAATTTGACCCTGTAAGTTGACTGCAAAAATATCTGAGTTGTTGTTAGCGTCTGGATCAGTTTCATGATTCGAGAGAAACGCGATCTCGTCTCCTCGTGGACTAAAGCTCAAAGCATGATCGTAGAACAGACCGGAAGTAAGTTGACGCGGCTGCGGCGCGTCTACATCCGTGATCCAGACGTGCGTGCGCAAACGATCTGAAAGCGAAGTGCGGGACTTGTACTGGATGCGATCGATCACGCGCGGATCGTCATCCCTATCAGGCTCTTCATCGCTGGCCGAAATGTAGCAGATCATCCGCGAATCGGGAGACCACGCGAACGGCTCTCCGGCATACGTCAAGAAAAAGTTCGTTTCGCGCACCGCGGTGATAAAGCGCGGAACGGCTCGCGTCGGTCCAGTGACCCAAATGCCACGCTGTCCCTCGCGGGTCGCCAGAAATGCGATGTTTTTACCGTCAGGTGACCAGCGAGGACTGCTCGCATTCCATGCCGGCGGCAAAAGTGGACGACCCGCGTAGCGCAGCGTTTCCCAGTTGCGGCGTTGCTCCGGTTGACGGCTCGTTGGCGGCACAGTCGATAAACGCTCACCAACGCGCACGATCCATAAAGTGCTGATCGTCTGATCGCCCTCGGCTGTCGAAACCGCATAAACGATCCACTCGCCGCTCGGCGAAATCTGAGCGTCGCTGACAGTTGCAACGCGCAGAATGTCAGCAGAGCTGAGACGCCTGGGCTGACTCTGGACGATTGTTAGTAGGGATAAGAAAACAAACAGAAGCGCGGTGAGCAACGGACTCCACTTTGACTTCATCGGGGAATGCAAAAGCATGTACGCTAAAGGTTATCTCGGCTTTGCCGCCGCACATGGCGGAAAGCCTATGGCTTTCCGATCGACTCTCTATCAGATAATCGCTTGAGGCTGAGCCTCAAAGCGACGAGAGGGTTTAGACCCTCTCCGGTGAGCCAGAGGCTCGCCGCCGTGTGCTGCGGCAAAGCCGCATTGATGTTACGCAAGGGGCTTTGACAACTGACTCAATTGTTCGTTCAGCAAATTCCAAACCTGTCGCACGTGACGCTCAGTCGTGCGGATATTGCCGATCGAAAGCCGCAGGGTGAGCTTATCATTTAGCTTCGTGTGTGACAGAAGTGCTTTTCCCGTCGCATTGACGCCGTGCATGATCGCTTCGTTAAGCGCATCCAACCGTTTCCCGCGAACGTCTTCAGCTTCGCCCTCAATCGAAGGACAAGCGCGAAAGCAAACCAGCGCGCGACAATGGTCGCGAATGCGCGCCGCCAAACCTCGATGACCAAAGTAACGAATGATCATCCAGAGCTTCAGCGCCCGAAAGCGGCGGCCAAGCTGAACGCCATAATCAGATCCGCTGCGGACCTTTTCCTGTTCCGGCGTGCGCAAATACTCCGGCACCAATGAAAAGGCGCGGCGCAGCAAATCTAAATGGCGGCAATACAAAACGGAAAGATCGAATGGAGTGAACAGCCACTTGTGCGGATTGAGCACGAGCGAATCCGCCGCCTCGCAACCATCAACGATGTGACGCATCTCGGGAACGATTGCAGCGGACCCTCCATAAGCCGCGTCCACGTGCAGCCAAAGTTTATGCTGCTCGCAAATCTTGGCGAGGGCCGGCACGGGATCGATGCTGGATGTCGAAGTCGTGCCGACTGTGGCGACCACACAAAATGGCAGGATGCCGTTGCGCTTGTCTTCATCAATAGCAGCGGCAAGAGCTTTCGCATCCATGCGAAATTCTTTATCAGATGGAATCTTTCGCAACGATCGCTGGCCCAAGCCAAGCGTGATGATTCCTTTATCGATCGAAGAGTGTGCTTGCTCGGATGCGTAAACCCGCAGCAACGGGAGATCTTTTCTGCCGCTCATGCCTTCCTCGCGAATGCGCAACTCGACGCCTTCGCGAGCGGCGGCGATCGCGTGCATGCTGGACACCGATGCAGTGTCATAAATGAAACCACTCATGCCGGCGTCCAAACCCATCATCTGACGCAGCCAATCCAGGGCGACTTCTTCCAGTTCCGTTGAAGCGGGAGATGTTCGCCACAACATCGACTTGACGTCGAAGGCCGCGCTTAGCAGCTCACCAAAAATTCCCGGTGCGGATGTTGACGTGGCAAAGTAAGCAAAGAACGAGGGATGACTCCAATGTGTCAGGGCGGGAACAATCAAGCGATCAATATCAGCGAGAATCGCTTGCATAGACTCACCTTGTTCAGGCGGAGAGGATGGCAATTGCGCCTTGAGATCGCCCGGTTCCATCTGCGCGAGCACTGGCAAATCTTCGATATGTTCGAAGTAATTCGCGATCCAATCGATGAGTTCATGGCCATAGCGCCGGAATTCTTCGGCCGGCATGTCGCCGAGATGGTATCTATCCGTTTCAGTACTCACAGGCGTGCAACCTCAGGCCTTCTTCAAGGCCCCTTCAAGCATTCGCCTTCCGTGAATGACTGCTGCAATTGTCACGGTGTGATGCTCAATGCGGTAGATG
>QHXH01000196.1 GCA_003222855.1 Acidobacteriota bacterium | reverse complement strand
TCGCTGACGCTGCGCGCCACTGCCTCGATGTCTTCCGGGCTGAGACCTTTCAGCCCCAAAGCAGATGCCACGGCTTGGCCTGTCGGAAGACGCAGCATGTAGCCGCGCAGAAGATTGCGCACCGACAGCCGCGCCTCGATCGGCATTGGCTTGTTGAATTCGGTCAAATCAAACAGCGCCCTTGACAGACTGGTATCGATGGGACGAGCGCGGTTCACGCCACCGTCGAGAAAGTTTTTCCATTCAATAATCCAACTCTCCGGCAGGGTGGGAGAATCATCCCCCAGTTTCCCGCTAAGCGCAGTCAGCATGAACAGATCCGTAAGCCGCGCGCGGGGAAAATTTGAGTTGTAATGGTAAGTGCCGCGCACCATGCTGTGGCCGAAGCGATAGGCCGCCACGCTGAATTCGAAGGGCATAAACAAGTCATCAACGTTCGGCCGGAAGACTGTGTTGCCACCGAACAATATCTCGCTGACGATCCAGGGATCACAAATTCGCGGATGGCCCTGGGCCGCGATGGCGTTATGGGCGCGCAGAAAGGCAACATGCAATTGCGCGATAATCAGATTCTCATCGTCACGCTTGTCGCCGATCAGCGCAACTCGGTCGTCCTCAGGTCTGCTGCTGCGCGGCTTGCGCGGCAGATCGTTCGCTTTGTATGGCAGTGGCGCATTCCGATCAACGCTGGAAACGAACCCCACCACCATCCTTGAGCAGTTACGCGGCGCCGGCTTGTAATAAACGTTGTCCAGATCGAGTCCGGGTGTGCGCCCGTTGGTTATGTTGGCACGGATTTCTTCCGATGTTAGAACTCTAAAGTCCTGATCGCTCAGCTTGACCATGCCATCTGACTTCGCTTCGAACGTGATGTCGTGATCGACGAACTGTCCAAAGTAGGTGTAGGCGGAAGGGATCGATGAATTTGCTGAATCAGCAACCATCTCAATCATCGAAGCGCCAAGCCGGACCAGACTTGCGCGCATCTCAGGCACGTCAGGCAAGAGCGCATCGGCGGTCTGCAAATCGGGAAACAGATAGCCAAAACGAGTCGTCCCTGACGTAATCGCAAACGAGAATGGAAGGTCAACGTCGCGGTTAAGGGCGCCAACCTCATTAATCACCTGATTCAATCTTTCCAATGTCGGAATGACGCCATGGGATATTTTTTTGTATGGCTCGCTCATGCCTAAAAGATTCCTTGACTACGCCTCAACCTGGAACTGCCTTGGAATGCGAAGAGAGGTCGTGGATTATCGGTAAAGATTTGTCGCCAGGTCCTGAGCCGTTGGATTGGATCAGAGAAACCGCCGACTTGAGCCTTTTGTCTTCACAAGCCAACGAACTAAATGGTGCCGAAAACTATCATGAATCGCAGTCGCGGCAAGCAGATTGGGCTCAGCACTTTTGTTTTTTATTTTCGGTTTTTAGGTGAATCCGGGCTCGCCGCCGCTACCCAGGACAACCGGTCCTGATCCGCCCCAATCAAACCGCGCAAGAAGTCTTCCCTTCCACGTTCTATTCAACAAAACGACCGCGTGACAGACCGCGGTGTTTTCCAGTTTTCACGCGTGCGAATCGATCTCTCCAGCGCGCGCACCAATTTCGGTTATCGAAGGGAGAAAAAGTGATGCGAACGAATCTAACTAATTGGATGACGGGATTTGTTTTGATTGCCGCGGCCGCCTGCGGCGTCTTTGCGGTCGGCTGGGGAAGTCACGGTGGACCAGTGCCGCCACAAAATGATGAGTATCGTCTGGAAGGACCGTTTACGCAGGGCAACCTCTCGGTATTTCTGGTCCATGGCAAAGACAAAATCAAGGGCCAGACGTTCATCACGTTACAGGAAGCGCTGGTGCAGAAAAAAGTAGTCGTGCGCGAGACGCGCGAGGTCAACGAACTGTCGATCGAAAATCTCTCCAGTGAAGAAGTCTATGTACAGTCAGGCGACATCGTTAAAGGCGGTCAGCAGGATCGCATGCTGGTAGTCGATCTGATTCTGCCGCCGCACTCGGGAGAAATTCCGATTGCCGCCTTCTGTGTCGAGAATGGACGTTGGAGTCGCAGAGGCAGTGAAGAAGTAACCACCTTTACGTCTTCGTCTAACGTCGTGGCCAGCCGCGAAGTGAAACTGGCTGCCAAGGAAAAGGGCTCGCAAGGTGAAGTATGGCGCGAGGTAGCCGCGGCCCAGGACAAACTCAGTGCAAACGTCGGCGGCAGCGTAAGAGCGCCGGATTCGCCTACAAGCTTTCAACTTGCGTTGGAAAACAAGGGCGTCCGGACAAACGCGGACACCTACGTCAAAGCTCTGTCCGGTATTGTCGAGGGCAAGAACGACGTGATCGGATACGTGTTCGCCATCAACGGCAAAATAAACAGCGCCGACATCTATGCTTCGAGCACGTTATTCAAGAAACTTTGGCCCAGGTTGTTACAGGGCAGCGCGATCGAAGCGGTGGCTGAGCTGCGACGTGACGAGAAATTTGACGCGCCCAAACCGGTTGAGGTTCAAGGTTTTCTGGACGACGGATCGAAGGGCCCCGAACAGGAAAAGGACGTTTCCAGCCGGGTGCAGATGGTCACGCGCGACTCAAAAGACAACGTCTCGTTTGATACTCGCGATCGCGCGAAGTCCGATGTGGTGGTGCACCGGAATATCATTAAGAAGAACTAGGTGCGGGGAGCGCGGACATCCCTGTCAGCAAAGCGCGCGCAGCGCGCTCAAACTTCATTCTCAATATGCCGGGGAGCGGACAACAGTCGCTCCCCGGTTTCTTTTCGCGCTTTCGCTCATGCGGGCAAGGATGCCCGCGTTCCAACAACGTGCGCATCAATGCACCAGTTTCGTGGAATACAAAATCGCATATAGCTCATCCTGGTGCTTGGCGAAATTATCTGCGGTCCCGGATAGCATCACGTTCAAATTTTGAGTCTGGCCCGCATACTTTCGATAAGTCAGCCATTGCAAACGGCGAAGGTCGCTGCCCATTTGCGGCTTTGATTCGCGAAATTCGGCGCCGCGCACTCCGTCGAGTTCAAGCCATTTCACCTCGTCAACCTCGCCGTTCTTGGCCCGTGCTTTCGCGCCTTCATGAAAAGCGTTCAAGCTAAGATCGGTGGGCATATCGGCGGGCATCGGTGAGATATTGACGATTAGAAATACCTCGGTACCCAGGCTGTAGTTGAAGGTATTGGTCGTACTGCTCTGTTTCTTCCATCCCGCCGGCAGCGTCCATGAAATGCCTTGCTGATCCCATTTCACGTCTTGTCCGTTCGCAATGGCCGCCATTTGCGCAGAGGTGGGGGCCGGCTTCTCAACCGGATCGTCTCCAATTTTCGTCGGGTTGCCCGACGACGACGAAGAGTTGCTGTTTGTTTTCAGCTTGTTGGTCAGGTTGCACGCCGCAACCACCAAAACCAGAGCCATAATCGCGAGCACGTTTTTCATCGGGTTATTCATCCTTACTTAGAAGTGAAATGGCAGACGCCTTTTACGTCAATATTGGACGCCGAGTCAAATATGCGGTCTTCAAATAGAATCACTCGCGTGCTATTCTTGAGCCGTTCCCCTCAGTTCGTCCATATCATGACGTCAACGGTCCGAGACGCTGGCAAGAGGTGTGTAATGCGAAAAATCAAATTAAGACGTGTATCTGCAAAGGGAACCATCGCGGCTATCGCAATCCTGGCCGCGGTCCTGGCTTTCGCCTGTCAGCCGGCGCGGAATGCAAACTCGAATGTCAATGCGAATGCGAACAGCAATGCGAACTCGGCGACGAGCAACGATAACTTCAACGCCGGCTCCGACAGCGCCGGTCCATCAATCAACACTCGTGAGCCGGACAAGTATTCGGCGACGCTCATCTTCAGCATCGAGACTGAAGGTGGCGACAAAGCGATCGGTATTCCATCGTTAAGTATGCAGGTAGCGCGCAGCGGAGACGATCGACGACTGGAATTCAAGCTGCCCGACGGCTCGCCGCTAATCTATCTGGATCATGACAATCATCATTACGTGATTTTGCCGGCGCGCAAGCAGTACGCCGAGCTAAGCAAGGAAGCGACCGGCGTTCAATTCCAGAAACTGCTGACGCCCGGACAACTGGTCGAGGACTTAAAGGGCAGAAAGGGTGTCCAACGCGTGGGCGATGACACGATGAACGGACGCCCCGCCGAGAAGTATCGTTACAGTGCCGAGACGAACACCAATACCAAAGCCGGCGAAGTGAAAGCCGAGGCTTTCGTTTATGTTGATAAGGAAACCGGATTGCCCTTGCGAGCTGAGTTGAACGCCGAGAGTTCCGGCGACGTCAAGGGAGTTAAAGCCGCACGCGCCATTGCCGAAATGCGCGACATCAAGACCGACGTCGAACCGGCGATGTTTCAGACCCCCGCCGGTTACGATCAAGTTCCGCCCGAGAAAATTCGTCAGCAGATCGATGCCTTGACCAGCGCCATTATGGCGGTACTGAAAGCGATGAATGCGGGCGCATCTGGGGCATCGCCGTCGCCTACAGCTTCGACAAATCCGTAGCAATGAAAAAATCGATCCTGGTTCTGTTCATTGGTTTGCTCGTCGGCGTGCTGGCGACCGTGTATTTCCTTGGCTCGCCACGCACGCGCGGACTGCCGGGCACTCCGCTAAGGCCGCCGGATGCCAGTGGAGACACTACCGGAACTGTCACAGTTACGATCGATGAAAAGTTTTTCGACTCACTGCTGGGAACGATCTTCACGAAGCTCGGTCCACCGCAACTCAAACTATCGCAGAACGGGTCGCAGTCATTCATCCAGCCGGCGGCGTTCCAGAATTCCTGCAACAACGTCGTCGTGTTGAATTCGGAAGGCGGGGATGTAAAGACCGGCGTGCGGTTTACCGGTGGCAAGATCGTGGCGCCGCTGGCATTCGCGGGGAGCTACAGTGTCCTCAGCCAATGTGTCCAATTCAAAGGCACCGGTAAAGCGACCGTCGATCTATCCTTCGACGCCGGCCGACAGACTGTCTTCGGCGCATTGAACGTCGAAGACGTGGAGCTTGACGGTGTGTCGCCGATCGTCAGCACTCTGGTGACTGCGTTTGTTCGCCGCGCAATTGCCGAACAGTTGAACCCATTCGAAGTTCTGCCCGTTTCGCAGCTGTCGCTATCGCTTCCGGTCCACCTCAGCGGCGGCACAGTGAAAGCGATCGTGAAAGACGTCCGCTCGGAAGTACAGGAGGGCACGCTCAAACTTTACCTGACGTACGATTTCAGCGCTGAGAAGAAGA
>QHXH01000195.1 GCA_003222855.1 Acidobacteriota bacterium | reverse complement strand
CGTCTCTGGAATCAAACAACACAAACTCGCCGTCATCGCTGCTCTTTTAGTACTAATTATCGGTGCTGCCGGTCTCGGTATTTATCTGCACGCGCGCAACACGGAAGTTGCAATCGGGTCAATCGCCGTTCTGCCCTTCGTCAATCAGAGTCACGATCCAGACTCCGAGTATCTTTCCGACGGCGTTACTGAAAGCATCATCAACAGCCTAACGCAGCTTCCAAATCTGAAGGTGTCAGCCCGCAGTTCCGTCTTTCGTTACAAGGGTAAAGAGGCTGACCCGATGGCCGCGGGCAAAGAGCTGGGTGTAAGCGCCGTACTGACGGGCCGAATCATGCAACGCGGCGACAGTCTGACCATCAGCACAGAGTTGCTCGATGTACGCGAGAACAAACAGCTTTGGGGCGAACAGTATCAGCGTAAAGTCTCGGACCTGCTGGCCGTCGAGCGGGACATTGCCCAGGAGATCACCGGCAACCTCAGACTAAAACTTTCCGCCCCGGAGCAGAGCCGTGTGGCCAAGCACTACACGGAGAACCCTGAGGCTTACCAGCTTTACCTGAAAGGGCGCTTCTATTGGAACAGGAGGACTGAGGAGGGATCGAGGAAGGGTATTGAATATTTCCGGCTGGCGATTGAAAAAGACCCGACGTACGCGCTGGCTTACACTGGATTAGCAGACTGCTACTCGGTACTTGGAACCTCCTATAACGTTGCCTCACTATCGCCGAGTGAGGCGATACCAAAGGCCAAGGCAGCGGCGACGAAAGCCCTGGAGCTGGATGACACGCTTGCTGAAGCACATACCTCGCTGGCTTACATTAAATTGAATTACGATTGGGATTGGGCAGGCGCCGAAAGAGAATTCAAGCGAGCTATTGAATTAGACCCGAACTATGCGAACGCTCACCACTGGTATTCACATTATTTGATGGCAATGAGCCGGCCTGAAGAATCGTTAGCTGAGAGCAAACGCGCCTTGCGGCTTGATCAGCTCGATCTGGTTATGAACGTTCACCTGGGATGGCATTACATCTACGCACATCAGTACGACCTCGCGATAGAGCAATTCAGGAAAACGCTTGAAATAGATCCTAACTATGGTCTGACGCATTGGTACCTTGGGCAAGCCTATGCGCTAAAAGGAATGTACGCAGAGTCAGAAACCGAATTACGAAAGGCGAAATATCTTCTCCAGCAGAATGTGGCAGTTGAAGCAGACATAGGATACGCCTATGCGGCTTCCGGAAAGGGAGGCGAGGCAAAGAAGGCAATAGATGAATTGAAGCAGTCATCAAAGCAACGGTATGTATCGCCGTATTATATTGCCCTAATCCATACGGGCCTGGGAGAGAAGGACTTGGCGTTCGAGTGGCTGGAAAATGGTTACAAGGAACGCTCTGACTTGCTGATCTATCTCAAAGTCGATCCAAGGCTGGACAGCCTCCGCTCCGACGCGCGCTTCGCGGAACTCGTGCGGCGAGTCGGACTGCCATAGTAAGCGCCGCATAAGAAAACCGTTATGACAATCGCCTCGGGCACAAAACTCGGTCGCTACGAAATTCGCTTGAAGATTGGCGCGGGCGGAATGGGCGAGGTGTATCTGGCGCAGGACACGAAGCTCGATCGCAGAGTTGCTTTGAAAATTTTGCCCGCTGAGGTTGCTGCTCACCCGGATCGAATGAAGCGCTTTGTGCAAGAAGCCAAAGCTGCGTCGGCACTAAATCATCCCAACATCATCACGATTTACGAGATTGACGAAACCGAATCAGGTCATTTTATCGCCACGGAATTCATTGACGGAGAGACGCTGCGTGAGCGTGAATTGAAAGCGCCGCTGAAGCTTGGTCAATCACTCGATATTGCAGCGCAGATCGCGAGCGCGCTCTCTGCCGCCCATGCAGCCGGCATCGTGCATCGCGATCTCAAACCTGAGAACGTCATGCTGCGGCAGGACGGCATTGTGAAGCTGTTGGATTTTGGTTTAGCGAAATTGACGGCGCCGGCGCCTGATTCAGTCGACGGGGAAGCGCCCACGCGTGCGAACATCAAGACCGATCCGGGCATGGTCATGGGCACGGCGATCTACATGTCACCTGAGCAGGCGCGCGGACTTCCAGTCGATGCACGCACAGATATCTTCAGTCTCGGTGTCGTGCTGTACGAGATGGTCGCAGGTCAGCTTCCGTTTGAAGGTGCAAATCGAAACGAAATCATGGCTTCGGTTCTGAGCGACAAAGAGCCGCAGCCTCTGACGCGTTATTCATCAGAAGCGCCCACCGAACTGGGCCGCATTGTCTTGAAAGCCTTACGCAAGAACAGAGACGAGCGATATCAAACGATCAAGGACTTGCTGCTCGATTTGCAGAGTCTGAAACAGGAGTTGGCGTTTGAGAGAAAGCTTCAAGAGTCAGCGCCACCGACATTGGGGAGCGTGACGGAAACGCTGAAACCGGCAGAGGCGACTGCTGAGACTTCTGGGTTAGGGTGGCGCACATTTCCCTCTCGTCGCACGCTGGTTGCCGGTGCTACTCTGCTGGTTTTTACATTTTCCGTGGCGCTAACTTACCTGCTCGTCTCGCATCGGAACACCGCTAACGGGCGACGACCGGAAATCAAATCATTGGCAGTCCTGCCGCTCAAATCGCTCGACGCGGGTGAAAATTATCTGGGCTTGGGCATCGCCGACGCGGTAATCAGGAGAATAAGTCAGACGGGCCAGTTGGTTGTGCGCCCGACGAGCGCGGTACGCCGTTATGTCAATGAAGAGACGGATGCGCTAACGGCCGCCCGGCAATTGAATACCGACGCGGTGCTCGATGGTAACGTGCAGCGCTCAAACGACCGTTTGAGAGTGAGCGTTAATTTGCTCCGCACCAGCGACGGCGTTTCGCTGTGGACTGACAGCTTCGATATGCCGATTACCGACATCTTCACGATTCAAGACAAGGTGTCGGAGCAGGTCGCTTCTCGCTTGCGGCTGCAACTCGACCCGTCGCAGCAGGCTCGACTCACGAAGCGTTACACTTCAAACCCCGTCGCTTACGAATTTTATCTGAAGGGCGTCTATAGCTTCGACCAAAGCAACGGTAACAATAACAAACTGCAGATGGAGGCGACTATTGATTATTTCAAAAAGGGTATTGAAGCCGATCCGAACTTCGCGCTGGCGCACGCGCAACTCGCAAACGCCTATGCAGCTAAGGCGATTTTCATAGAGACGACGGAGCCGATGTGGGTAGAGCGTGCGAAGGAAGAAATCAATCGGGCACAGGAGCTCGATCCGCAGCTTGCCGAAACTCACCTCGCTCGTTCTTTGCTGCTATGGAGCGGATATGAAGGTTATCAAAACGAAGCCGCCATTCGTGAGCTGGTTTTAGCGCAGCAACTCAACCCGAACATCGGTCACGCCAATCTTGGCATCCTTTATGGCCACATCGGACTTGAGGACCTCGGAGCGCGTGAACTCCAACGCGCACTCGATATTGACCCGACGAGCGAGTTTGCCAAAAGTCTGAGTCTCTATCAGTATCAAATGGGCGCTAAATATGATGAATGGCTCATTGCTTATCAGAAACTTTACCCTAACTACCCTATTTCGGCTCGGTATTTTTTGGGCAAAGGTCGTTTGGAGGAGGCCCAAAAGGCGATTGAAGAGTTGTCAGCGAAAGAACCCGATGACCTTGAATTGCCGCGCCAAAAGGCTCTGCTCTTTGCCTTGAAGGGAGACTTCCGCTCTGCCGAGGCGATGGTTCCTACCATTCTTAGTAAGCATCCGCTCAAGGACCTCAACTATCATCACGCCACTTACGACATCGCCTGCATTTACGCGCTGGAAGGTAAGAGCGTCGAAGCCGTCAAATGGTTAAAGGAGACCGCCGCGACCGGCTTTCCGTGTTATCCGCTGTTCGCGCGCGATGCTTATTTAAACCGCGTCCGACAAGCGCCCGAATTCATCCAGTTCATAGCGGAGATGAAAACGCAGAATGAAAGATACAGGCGCGAATTTGGATGAGAGCGATCATCAATCAAACGAGCTTGACGAGACAGACTTAGATCCGCACCGCGTAGGATTTTCCCAATGGCCTAGGTTCGGACTTCGCCGCTCGGCGGTGTGTCATTCGGCAGACTGGCCGTGTGGCGCGCTACGATCTGCCAGCCGCCGTTGCGCTTCATCCAAACGTTCGTGATGCACAATGCGCGCTTGAGTTCAGCCCCTTCGACGGTGGCCCAGGCAGTCATGCGATAGCTTGAAACGGCAGTGTTGCCATACCCGCGCACTTTTAGATCCTCTTTGTCGTAGCGGCCGATGATCGCTTTCTCTGCGGCTTGTCGAATTTCGCTCATCACCGCGGGCTTATCCACGCAAATGCCAATAGGCGCTGTGACCATCAGGTCATCGGCGTAGATCGAATCAAGTGCATCAACGTCCAGCCTTGCCTCAGTCTGCGTCAATTCATCTTCCATTCTTGTAACGTCCTTTTCGACTTCATTCATTTTTTTGTGCCTTTCCAGCCGTGTAGCGGCGTAATGTTTATAGCTGGTTGATTTCAAACTGATCGTTAGCTCCTTTAGGAGCGCGATGTTCTCTGTCGCCCATAAATGGGCTCGGAACCTAAAGGTGAGTTTTCGCTTCTATAAACA
>QHXH01000251.1 GCA_003222855.1 Acidobacteriota bacterium | reverse complement strand
CGATTTCGTGTGATTTGGTGGATCGTTCTTGCTGAGGGCGAAACAACACGAAACCAAGATTGGGCACGAACGATTATTTCGCAGCGCTGAACGCGCGCTCGATCAGACGCTGGCTTGATTGTCTGCTGATAAGAATCAATCACATATGGACTCAATCGATCTGTCTGCGATAGCGCATCAAGCCATGATTGATGCCGGCTTTGTGCCTGACGTGCCGCATTCGGTTTTAGACGAGTTGCAGTCGCTCGCGTCGAAACCGCCGGCGGCCGTCGCGGATTCCGGAACCCAGGATTTGCGCTCGTTGCTGTGGTCGTCAATAGACGATCGCAAGTCACGCGATCTCGATCAGGTTGAGTACGCTGAACGCCTGCCTAATGGCGACATCTGCGTGCGGGTGGGCATCGCAAATGTTGATGCACTGGTACAGAAAGGTTCCGCGATTGACTCTTACGCGGCTGAGAACGGCACGTCCGTTTATACCGGAGTTAGAACGTTTCCGATGCTGCCCGAGCAGCTATCAACGGATATGACTTCGCTGGTAGGCGGCGAGGATCGATCTTCAATTGTTACTGAAGTGATTATTGCCCCGGACGGTACGGTGAAATCGACGGACGTCTATCCGGCGCTGCTGCACAACTTCGCAAAGCTTTCTTATGAGTCCGTAGGAGCCTGGCTTGATAACACGGGACCGATGCCAGCGGAAGTTGCCAGCGTGCCAAAGATGGACGCTCAGATTCGTCTTCAGTTCGAAGCTGCACAACATCTACGCGAGTTACGGAAAGAACACGGCGCCCTCGAACTAGAGACAATCGAAGCCTCGCCAGTCATAAACAACCTTGGCCAGGTCACGGAACTTTCGGTGGTTGAGAGAAACAGCGCGCGTGATCTCATTGAGAATTTCATGATCGCCGCCAATGTGGCCATGGCCCAGTTTCTGGCTGCGCAAGGGGCGCTCTCACTACGTCGGGTGGTGCGAACTCCGGAACATTGGGACCGGATAGTCGAGATCGCGCATGAGCTGGGAGAACCACTGCCGGCCCAACCGGACTCGCGGGCACTGGCGGATTTTCTTGCGCGCCGCAAGACTGCCGACTCGCAGCATTTTCCGGATCTTTCGCTCTCAATCATAAAGCTACTGGGTCCGGGCGAATACACTGTGCTGAAGCCGGGAACTTCCGGAGAACAAAGCATCCACTTCGGTCTTGCTGTACACGACTATACGCATTCGACCGCACCCAATCGTCGCTACGCGGACCTGGTGAGTCAGCGCCTGGTCAAATCAGTGCTGGGAAAACGCGCAGGGCCCTACACCGAAGCAGAGTTGACCTTAATTGCCGCGCATTGCACCGAGCGTGAAGACGCAGCGCGTAAGGTCGAGCGAAAGATGCACAAAGTCGCCGCCGCGGTCTTAATGCAAAATCGGATCGGAGAAGTGTTCGACGCCATCGTGACGGGCATATCACCCAAAGGAACCTTTGCGCGTCTGATTAAGCCGCCGGTTGATGGGCGCGTAATGCGAGGAGAGCAGGGCCTCCGCGTGGGCGAGAAAATAAGTGTGAAGTTACTCGACACAGATCCACAACGCGGCTTCATCGATTTCGGAGCCCGGCACTAGCGTTGGACATACAGTTCGGGAAGTTGCTTACGAAGTTCTGCCACCTTCGGTAGATCGTTGATCGCGATGTACGGCTCATCCGGATGATGTTCGGCATAGTCCTGATGATATCCTTCCGCTTCATAGAAGGCCTTGAGGGCCACCACCTGGGTGACAATTGGTCGCGGGAAAACGCCAGCCTTGTTGAGTTGAGCGATATAGGCGTCGGCAATGCTCTTCTGCTCTGCGTTGCCATAAAAGATGGCTGAGCGATATTGCGAGCCGGTGTCGGGTCCCTGCCGATTCAGTTCGGTCGGATCGTGAGCGACGGCAAAATACACCTTGAGCAACTGACCGTAAGAAATGCGTGACGGATCATATTTGATCCGGACCGACTCAGCGTGTCCGGTATTGCCTTCGCTCACCATCTCGTAGTGAGCGGTGTCGGCTGCGCCTCCCGAATAGCCCGCGCTGACGCTGATTACTCCTTTTACATGTTCGAACACTGCTTGTATGCCCCAGAAGCAGCCGCCCGCGATGACGGCGGTTTGCTCGCCTTTAGCGTTGGCGAGCGGCGCGTCAACCAACGGGTTCGGCAAGGCGCCGCCGGCGGTGGCCGTGGCGGTACTGCAAGCCGGCATCGTAATAAAAAGACCGGCGAGGAGCATTGCTAATAAAGCACGTGACATGTAAATACCTCCGAAAGGCTAATCGTCCACATAGAATGAACGAAAGTTAGATGCAGTAAGTATACGTCTCAGAGGCAATCTTTGGATGTTCGCGAGACCAATAGACCACATCGTGTGTTCTAATACGTAGCTATGTCGCTCAATTTGGTTCCAGTTCGAAGAGTCGCAAGGCTAATTGTTGTCGACGCCTGCAACTCGGTGCTATTGCTTCGATACAATGAATATCGCGCAAACAGACCTGGAATGTTCTGGGCTACTCCTGGAGGCCAACTCGAAGTCGGAGAGCAGCCGCGAGACGCGGCAATCAGAGAACTTCGTGAGGAAACCGGCCTCTCAGCGAAAGTCGGTCGGAGACTTTGGCGCAAAGCCTTCACCTTCGAACTACCGCAAGGCTTGGTGAACCAACACGAAGAATATTTTCTGGTTCTTTCACCGGACGTGACACCTTGTGTCCATAACTCGTCTTCGGAACCTATTCGTGAACTTCGATGGTGGTCGCTTGCAGAGTTAGAATCTACAAGCGAAGTAATTTATCCGACGGGTCTCGTTTCGGATCTTCAGGCGCTTCTTGCCCAACGCGCGACATAACAATTTTGTTGGACGCGAGCGGCGGGAACGTGTTTCTCAACTAACTTGTGCGGTGGAGGGTGCTTTGATTCGCGCCGCCGCATCAACTCAACCGTTGTGCGCCTAATGTTTCACTCGCGAATGATTGCTATCGCAGTCTTGCTGACATTCTTCTGCTTGCCGCCATCGTCGGCGGCGCAGTCTTCGAGCGCGTTACAATCGGGCGCGCCCGAACAAATCGTTGCACGCGCGCGCGAACCGCGAACTTATCAGCGCGGGGCTTTCGTGGTTTCCTGGTTTGTGCGCGCCCGGTTAACTCAACCGTTGGGTTGCTTCCCACGTCAAGTTCGATGAAGTGGACAATTTGCGCATCGTCCAGAGGAGGTTGCTCGAACATGGTTGCGATACGCTTTCTAGTTTTTATTCTCATCCTTGGGTCGATCAATGTGACGGCGCAAACCGGTAAGTCAGTTGCACCGAAGACCCCGACCGAGGCTTGGAAGCTTGTAAACCTTAAGGCGGATGAAGAACGAGCGCAGCTCGCGCAAGAATACGCCTCAATGTTCAAGCCTGGAGATTGGAAGGATGAAGAGCTCTTAAGTCTCGGAAACCTTTACCGCTTGGCCGGACAACTCAACCGTGCTCAAGAGGCATTGACCTTATATTTGGCTGATCCTAAGGTAGCAAATGTCTCGGGCGCGCGCCAAATTCTCCTTAAGGTTTTTATCGCTCAAAAGAACTACGATGCTGCTCTATCAGTGGCTAACACGCTGCTGGCTGAACCAGAATACGATCGAAGCACACTCGTTCCAGTGGTGACACTAATAAAATCGTTGGCCGGGATCGGATCGAAAGAAGCAATCCTGCTCTTCGAGGAAACCCTGCCCGGTCTTTTCCGTCACGCGACCAGTGAGATTAAGAAGAACCCTCAGTTCGGTTCGACAATGGCCGGGATGATGCTTGCAGACGCGCTGGAAGGCGGCCGAGCCTACCGTGAGACGGGCGACTTGGTTGATTCGGAGAATCTGTTCAAGGTTTTTCTTACTAAACTCAAGGCTAGCCCATTATCTTCTGATCAGAAGTTATCTAAGGTTGTAGATATCGCTATTAGTCAGGCACGGGTTGTTGGTATTTCGGCGCCGTCGATTGAAGGAGTTGAGTACATAGGGATGCCGAAGACATCTATGGAATCGCTCAAAGGGAAAGTAATCGTGCTCGATTTTTTAGCCCACTGGTGTAAACCTTGCGTAGCGGAGTTTCCGAAGCTCAACATACTGCAAGAGAAGTATGGCTCGCAGGGACTACAGATCATCGGCGTGACCACTTTCTATGGTTCCGTTGGTGACCAAAAAGATGTTAGTCCTGCAGATGAGTTATCGGCATTAAAGAGTTTGCGCACCCAATACAATGTCAAATTCGGATTCCTCGTCAGCCCATCCGCAGATAATGCCAACTATGGCTTGGCAGCCGTGCCTTACGTGGTAACGCTGCTTCCAACAAAAGCGTTGATTGATCGTGCGGGTAAGGTGCGATATTTGAGAACTGGATCAAGTGA
>QHXH01000250.1 GCA_003222855.1 Acidobacteriota bacterium | reverse complement strand
CGAAAGGTGGCAATCGGTTCAACGGCCTGGTGCGCGCGGGCACTGGTATTCCGGCGAGCGAAATAGGGCGAGTCGGCACGAGTGCCGCTATCTTGGCGCTGGTCCCCGCGGGAGCGCCTCGTGGTTTTTACAAGCCAGCCAACAGGATAGCGCCGCGCTTTGGCTTTGCCTATGATCCCTGGGGCAATGGCAAGACTTCGATCCGCGGCGGCTTTGGCATGTACTACGATAAGGTCGAGGGCAACCTGATCTTTTCGCAAGTGAATTTGCCGCCCTTTATCAGTACGCCTCAATTCGAGAACGGCAACCTGTCGAATATTTCGGGCGGCACTCCTTCCGCGCTCGCTCCGTTGGCGGGGATTAGTGCGATTGATCCCAACCTGAAGATTGCCTACTCAATGAACTACAGCATCGGCGTGCAAAGGGAATTGCCGCGCGGGTTTTTCGTGGAGGCCAGCTACGTCGGCAATCAGGGAAGGCATTTGATCCGGCAACCCGATCTGAATGCGATTCCGTTCGACGCACTGGTTGCGAACGTTCCCCCGGGACCCAACGCCAACCTTAACACTTTGCGTCGCTACAAGGGGTACACCTCGATCGCGTATCGTCTCTCGGACGCCACCTCAACTTACAACGGACTGCAGTTGTACGCGGTCAAACGTAAGGGCGACCTGGAACTAACCGCCGCCTATACCTGGTCCAGGAACTTAACGGATACCAGCGGTAACGGTGATGGGTTAGACGTAGGCGAGGATCCATTCAATCGTCACTACAACTATGGCCCGGCAAGTTTTGATCGCCGGCACATCTTCGTTACTACCTACGACTATCACATTCCGTTCCTCCGCGGTAAGAAGGGCGTGGAGGGCGCGCTGCTCTCCGGCTGGGAAGTTAGTGGCATTACGCGTTTCCAAAGCGGCGCGTATTTTACGCCGACAGGTAGCACCGCAATCGGCACCCGCCGGGCTGACTATATTGGCGGCCCGGTGCTGCTCTCCAAGCCAGGCCCGGATGGTTGGGTGAATCCGGCGGTATTTGCACCGGCGCCTTTGGGCCGTCGCGGCAACGCACCGGTTGGAATTGTTCAGGGTCCAAACCTGCAAACCTGGGATTTCTCGATGCGCAAGCAATTTCGTCTGACAGAGCGATTCAACTTGCGATTTCAGGCGGACATGTTCAACGCCTTCAATCGGGCAAATTTCAGGAGTCCCGATGTCGGTTTCGGTACATGTCTGGTAACTTCTACTAGTGCATGCGCCCCTTCAAACGGTGCCTTTGGCAAGATTTCAAGCACCGGACCGGCCCGCAACATTCAGTTCGGTCTGAAGCTTAACTTCTGATCTTTTTGTGAGTTGTGATGTCCGTCCTGCTTACTCATGCTCTTCCCGAAAAATGAAGAGCATGAGTGATGCGGGCGTGCCAGGCAGGTTACAGCGAGAGGAATCCAAAATCATTTGGAGCCGCGACCATATGAGACCCGTTCTGGTTTGCATTTTTCTTCTCGCGCTGCTCGCTGGCATACAGGCTCAGCAAATTGATCTGATCGCTAACACTGATGCCCGAAAGACCATCAGCCTTGATGGCCAGTGGAAAACGATTATCGATCCCTATGAATCCGGCTACTATGACTATCGTTATCTACCGAGCCCCAACGGCTATTTCAAAGATACCAAACCGAAGACTAAGAGTGATCTGATCGAATATGACTTCGACACTTCCAAATCTTTGAAGGTGCCGGGAGATTGGAATACTCAAGAGGAACGTCTGCTGTTCTACGAAGGCACTATCTGGTACAAGAAAGCCTTCGATTATCAACGAAAAGAAAACACTCGCCTCTTTGTTTACTTTGGCGCCGCAAATTATCTTGCGGACGTTTATCTCAATGGCCAGAAGCTGGGACGCCACGAAGGCGGGTTCACACCTTTCAATTTTGAAATCACCAACCTGGTTCGAGACGCTAACAATTCCCTGATTGTTAAAGTCGACAACAAGCGGCGCCGTGATGCGGTCCCGACCCTGATCACTGATTGGTGGAATTACGGCGGGCTAACTCGGCAAGTGAAGCTCCTTGAGATGCCCGCCACCTTCGTGCACGACTATCTTATTCAGCTGCAAAAAGGGTCGCGGGATCGGATCGCCGGTTGGGTGAAACTTAACGGCGATAAGCTTGCCCAAAAAATAACCATCCGAATTCCGGAAGCGCGAATCAGTAAGTCGTTCGCTACGGATGCCAGTGGGTTTGCGCGTATAGACTTCGACGCCAGTCTCACACTTTGGTCGCCCGCCAATCCAAAGCTTTATCAACTCGTGATCGAAACTGAAACCGATCGCGTGGAGGATGAGATCGGTTTCCGCAGTATTGAAACCAAAGGCAACGAGATTTTGCTGAACGGCCGCCCTATTTTTCTTCGTGGCGTTTGCATTCACGAAGAAGCTCCGTTTCGCGGCGGACGTGCATATAGTCGCGAGGATGCATTGACGCTGCTCAGCTGGGCCAAAGAGTTGGGAGCTAATTTTGTGCGCCTGGCCCATTATCCTCACAACGAATTCATGCTTCGCGAAGCCGACCGCATGGGCATCATGGTCTGGTCCGAGATTCCGGTCTATTGGACCATTCTTTGGGAAAACCCGGCGACACTCGAAAACGCTCAGAACCAATTATCTGAGATGATTGCTCGCGACAAAAACCGGGCGGCGGTGATTATCTGGTCCATGGCTAACGAGACTCCTATTGGTGACGCCCGGCTGGCGTTCCTTAAAAAGCTGATCGAGCGGGCCAGGAGCCTCGACTCAACTCGGATGATTTCGGCGGCGATGGAGCGGCACTACGCTGATGACAAAACCCAGATGATTGATGATCCGCTCGGAGAATACGTCGATGTGTTCGGCTGTAACGAGTATGTGGGCTGGTACGATGGTCTGCCGGAAAAGGCCGACGGTCTCACGTGGAAAATGAAATATCAAAAGCCTCTCGTCATGACCGAATTTGGCGGCGAAGCGCCCTACGGAAACCATGGTGATGCCTTGACGAGATGGACGGAGGAATATCAGGAAAACGTCTATCAGCATCAGCTTAACATGCTGAAAAGAATTCCATTCCTCCGGGGCACCTGTCCCTGGATCCTTATGGACTTTCGCTCTCCGCGCAGGCCTTTACCCGGCATTCAGGACTTTCACAATCGAAAGGGACTGATCTCTGATCAGGGACAGAAGAAAAAGGCGTTCTACGTAATGCAGAACTATTATCGCGAGCTGCAGAAAGGATCTCAGAACTAACGCTGTTAACTGTGAGTGACAATAAATCCGTCACCGGAGTGTTGAGTGATGTGTTCGACGGGTTATTTCAAAGAAGCTAAAGGTCCCTGCGATTCCAGACGTCCTTTGGAGTCATTATGCAATTAGTCAAACCGGTGCGCTCGGCGAAAATGCTGTTCTGCTTCGTATGGATCTCTATCCTGGCACTGTCCTCATTTGCGCAAAGCCCATCATCCCTTATTCAAAACGTCATCAATCGCAAGACCATCTCACTGAATGGCGACTGGCATTACATCGCCGATCCGCATGAGGAGGGAACGGCGCGGCGTTATTACCTGAATGGAAAGCCTTCCGGCACCAGGAGTTTCGTCGAATACGATTTCAACGCTTCACCTACTCTGCGCGTGCCTGGTGATTGGAACTTCCAGCGGCCAGAGTTGCAGTTGTACGAAGGGACGGTCTGGTATCAGAAATCGTTTGATTATCACGCGCCGGCGAACACGCGCGTCTTTCTTTATTTTGGCGCGGCGAATTACCACGCTCGTGTCTGGCTGAACGAGAAACCTCTCTGCGAACACGGAGGCGGTTTTACGCCCTTCAACTGCGAGGCAACTGCCGCGTTGCAGGACGGGCAGAACGTAGTCATCGTTTCAGTCAACGATGCGCGCCATGCTGACGATATTCCGTCACTCAGGCCCGATTGGTTTAATTACGGCGGTCTTACTCGCGATGTCCGCATCGTCGAAGTCCCGCGACAATTCATCGAACAGTATTCTATTCAATTGGACCGTGAGAACCTTGGACGCATCAACGGATGGATTCGCTTAGGCGGTGCATCGACACCGCAAAAGCTCTCGTTGAGAATTCCTGAGTTGAAGCTTTCTACCGAAGCCACCACGGATAACCAAGGGCTGGCTCGATTTACGCTGAACGCCTCAGGGTTGCAATTATGGTCGCCCGAAAAGCCAAAACTCTATCGCGTGGAGATCTCGACTGAAAGCGATCAAATCGTTGACGAGATCGGCTTTCGCACGATCGAAACACGCGGCACGGATATTCTGCTCAACGGAAAGTCGATATTTCTGCGCGGAATCGATATGCATGCAGAGGCCCCGAATGGTCCCGGCCGGGCACATGGTGACGACGACGCGCGTACGCTGCTGGGTTGGACAAAGGAACTCGGCTGCAACTTTGTGCGGCTGGCCCATTATCCGCACGACGAGAGCATGACACGCACGGCGGATCGTCTTGGCTTGATGGTTTGGTCGGAAATTCCTGTTTACCAGGGCATTGACTTTAAGAACCCGCAAACATTTGCGAAGGCGCAACAGCAATTG
>QHXH01000249.1 GCA_003222855.1 Acidobacteriota bacterium | reverse complement strand
ATTCTGGAACGCGCAATCAACTGGAGAATGCGGTTGTGTCCATCTCGAACAATATTGCCGAGGGATTCGAACGAGGCACGACGCAGGAACTACTGACGTTCATCTACATCTCGCGCGGATCAGCGGGCGAAACGCGATCGATGTATTGTTTGGTCGAGCGGCTGCCTGAATTTCATGATCTCAGATCTGAGATTTCAGATCTGAAATCAAAGGCAGAAAGCATCTCGCGGCAATTGCGCGCTTGGGCAGACTCGCTACAAAACACCGATATTCGAGGTACGCGATATCTCACTGATCAATCACGACGGATCGACAAACAACGTCAGGAGCGAGAAGAATTTCTGGCAGGGTTAGAACAGATTCGAAATCGCAAGGAGTAGAATGAAATCTTTCAAATCTGAAATTTCAGATCTGAAATCTAAGATCTGAAAAATGGGCCTTCAATGAAGATCATCCCCATCTCGCTGCCAACACCTTTCTACATCGGTGCGGTCAACGTCTATCTCATCAAGGAAGATCCCGTAACCCTGATCGATACCGGCCCAAAAACGCGTGAGGCGATTGACGCTCTGCGTGCCGGGCTAAGAGCGAACGGTCTGACGACCGGCGACATTCGGCGCATCGTGCTGACCCACGCCCACGAGGATCATTGCGGCCTGGCGCGGTCTCTGCGCGACGAAGCAAATGACGCCGAAGTGTTCGTGCATGAATGGGAGACCGGCCATCGCGCCGCGCGACTCGAGCACGAAGAGAATTTGCGCCTCCTGCAACGCGCGGGCGTTCCTGACGACGAGATTCAGTCGATGCGCCGGCTTTACGAAGAAGTGCGCCAGTACGCCGACTCATTGGACGACGATCACTGTCGCGAACTTATCGACGGCGACGAATTGGAATTTGACACCGGGGCGTTGCGCATTGTTCACACTCCCGGTCACACGCCGGGATCATGTTCATTTGTCCGCGAAGCAGATCGCACGGTGATCGCCGGCGACTGTGTGCTGAAGCGCATCACTCCCAATCCGGTCATATCAGTTGATCCAATCGATCCATCGCGGCGCTTTCGATCGCTGGCAGAGTACATGGTCAGTCTCGCGCGCGTACGCAGCTTTGCTCCGACGCTTGTCCTGGGCGGCCACGGCGAGCCTATTCACGATTTTGAAGAACTGTTCAATCGCTATCTGAAATTGATTCGCGAACGGCAGGCGAGCGTCATCACTGCGATTCCAAAAAGCGGCGCCACGGCCTGGGAAGTTTCGCGCTCGATGTTTCCCGGCGCCGATGACGTCCACCGTTTCCTGGCCGTCTCGGAAGCCGTGGCCCACCTCGATTACGCTCACTCCGAAGGACAAATTGCTGTGGAAATCGGCGATGGACGGGAAGTTTATCGAAGAATCTCGGCGGATTGATCGCAGGTCCAAATTCTCATAATCGCATCTGATTGTTTGGACTTGCCCGAATCGGGCGGCACCCGCGTGTCGCGCTCGTCTTGATTTTGTCGCGCAAGAAAAGGATCGATCCACGGATCCACACGAACGAAACGAGGTTAATCATTCGTGTTATTTCGTGGATCGTTTTAATTTTCTGTACATATCGCGACGGGAAAACGCAGGCCAACTACCGTCTAAGCAGCCGTGTGAAAATTTGGGAACCACGGCTATATCCGCGCGTGAAAGCTCATAAATCTTTCCGGAGGATTTGGACATGTCTCGTAAGAAATTGGCCTTAATCATAGCGTTGATCGTTTCGGCCGGCGCTATTGCGAGCGGAATTGTGTACGCCCAGGAAGCGTCCAGTCCGCAAGCTGAAACTTTGCGCGCGCTGCTGAATGCAGAAGCTGAAAGCTCGCAGGAGCCCGGCGCGCGAAGCTTTTCGTTCTTTCTCGACGGCGGCGCCTTTCTCGGCGTCGGCACCGAAGACATCACCAAAGAAAACATGGCGCGCTATGGCGTGCGTGAAGTGCGCGGCGTCGGCGTAACGGAAGTCGCAAAAGACAGTCCGGCAGAGAAAGCCGGTCTGCGCAAAGACGACGTAATCCTGCGGTTCGACGGCGAATCGGTTACGAGCGTGCGGAAGCTCACGCGTCTCATTAACGAGTCGTCGCCCGATCAGAATGTGCGAATAACGATCAGCCGCGGCGGCGCGGAACAGGAGTTAGGCGCGACACTGGCAAAACACAAGACGGACAATCTTTTCGGCGGCATGGCGACTCCGAGGATTTTGCGTGGCGGCAACGATGATGATTTTCGCGTCCTGCCGGGAACGAACTGGCCGCCATCGATCGGTGGTGGTGCAGATGGTCCATTCGTCTTTTCGCTGGGGGCAAACCGCCGCATCGGCGTCAGCACGCAAGCGCTGACGAAACAACTGGCTGATTACTTCGGTGTAAAGGACGGCGGAGTACTGATAACTTCGGTGAGCGACAACAGCCCGGCAGCGAAAGCTGGATTGAAAGCAGGCGACGTCATCACCGCAATCGATGGCGAGAAGGTTTCCTCGCCGGGTGATATCAGCCGCGGCTTGAGCAAGAAGGAAACCGGCGACGTATCACTGACGATCGTACGCGATCGCAACACCCGCACGGTCACACTTACGCCGGAAAAAAATCCGGATGCAAATCTTATTCGGCCAGGCACGATGGGAACGCGCCGCGTCATGATTCCTTCAATCGCAATTCCGGCGATCCCTGAGATGAATATTCGCGTTCCCCGGATCGCGGTTCCCGCGACTCCGCCAATCGAGGTCACAGTTCCACAACGAGCGCCGCGAGTGCGAACAATTATTATCTAATTTGGTTTAGACGCCACACTGGCGCGACGCTGGGGCGGCAGAAGTGCCGTCTCTAAACTGTCGCGAATGAAAGCGACTATGGGGCAGTCGAGTTTATCGCTCGACTGCCCTTTCTGATCTTGAAAGTCCGTGCGTATAATCCCTCGTCCAAAGCAAACCCCATCTAATTGCTTCTACCGTAAATGCAGACGGAGAGAATTTGACTAACCAGGCAAAGCTCGGCCAACCACGCTCGCGTTTGGTCATACACGATCTGGCGCAACGTAACGGCCACGCGGAATTCTCGCGGGACATTCGTGAGGGTCTATCCTCCTATCCGAAACACCTTTTTCCCAAATATTTATACGACGAACTCGGCTCCCGCCTGTTCGAAGCGATCTGTGAAGTTGACGAATACTATCTCACCCGCGCAGAAGATGAGATTCTCAAAACTCATGCCGATGAAATCGTTGCCGGGATTCCTGACTGTGACACGTTGATCGAGCTCGGCAGCGGCAGCGCCGAGAAAACCCGGACCGTCATCGACACGTTCATGCGGCAACGCCGGGAATTACTTTTCATT
Organism: Acidobacteriota bacterium; assembly: GCA_003222855.1. GTDB lineage: Bacteria > Acidobacteriota > Blastocatellia > Pyrinomonadales > Pyrinomonadaceae > UBA11740. The sequence continues at coordinate 8,191 of QHXH01000249.1, read as the reverse complement.
CCCGTGGATATTTCGGCATCGACACTGGCGGAAAGCGCGCACGCTCTCCTCGATTCCTATCCGAGCTTGCGAATCGACGCGTACGCATCTGATTATTTTCAGGCTCTGGATGCTTTGCCGCCACTGGGGCGAAACCCGGTTTTAGTTCTCTTTCTCGGATCGAACATCGGCAACTTCGAGCCGACGGAAGCACGCAATTTTTTGAGCGCGATTCGTCGCGTGCTGCGTCCTGAGGATGTATTGCTTCTTGGTGTTGACCTGAAAAAGGACCGGCAGACGCTTGAAGCCGCTTACAACGATTCATTGGGAGTAACGCGCGCCTTCATCGTCAACGAACTCGGACGTATTAATCGAGAGCTCAATGCGAATTTCGATCTGTGGGCCTTCGGTCTGCGCTCTTTTTTCAACGAGCAGGCCGGCCGCGTGGAGGTTTATCTGGAAAGTCTGCGGGCACAGTCTGTCGAGATTCGTGAATTGAATATGTCAATTCATCTCGAAGCCGGCGAAAGAATCTACGTCGAAAGCGCTTACAAGTATGATCTAAACGATCTCAGACGTTTCGGGAAAGAGGCTGGATTCGATTTAGAGCAAACGTGGCTGGATAAGCAGAAACGGTTTAGCAGCAACCTCTTTCGCGCTGCTAATTGAACTTATGTCCTATTTTCAGTTTCTCTCTGCGTAACCTCCGCGTTCTCAGCGACTCCGCGGTGATAAAGCCTGCAGCTAGATTCAACGCCGAGACGCCGAGATCGCAGAGGTTGCGCAGAGAATTTCAGATTAGGACATCACTACCGAACTATCGCGCGGCGTTGGCGGTTTCCGCCGCGTTGGTTTCGACTTTCTGTTTCGGCAATTCCAGGCGGACTCGCAGCAAACGGCGGCGCTCGACCTTCTCAATTACAAAACGCAGTCCTTCGTGTTCAATCTCTTCGCCGGGCTGAAGAATGTGACCGGCGACGCTCATCAGGAAGCCGCCTATCGTTGTATAGCCTTCGGACTCAGGTAACGAAGTCTTTAACCGCCGATTCAGATCGCGTACCGCCAGCGCCCCTTCCAGGACAAAATTTCGATCGTCGATTGGCGTGATCTGCTCATTGACTTCTTCATCATGTTCGTCAGAAATATCGCCGACGATTTCTTCCAGCAAATCTTCCAGCGTAATGATCCCTTCGACGCCGCCATGCTCGTCGACGACAAATCCGAAATGCGACTTTGCTTTCTGCATTTGCCGCAACACATCTTCCAGACGCGCCGTGTCCACGACGTACATCGGCGGCTGGAGCACGTACTCGATTTTGAACTCCTGCGGTCGCAAAAGGTATGAAATCAAATCCTTGCTATGAATAAAACCGATCACGTTGTCCAGCGATTCACGATAAACAGGCAGGCGTGAGTAGCGGTTTTGCTGAAAAGTCTCAGTGATATCTGCGAGTGAGCAGTCCGCCGACAAAGCGGCGATTGCCGGTCGCGGCACCATGGCCTCGCGCACCAGCGTGTCTGAGAACTCAAACACGCGATGAATCAAGCGTCGCTCTTCGGCGCGCAGGTGACCGCTCTCTCTCGAGATGTCGACTAACTGGCGCAACTCCGCTTCGCTATAGACGGCCGCATGTGAAGGGACGAAAGACTTTGGCGAACAACTCCAGCGGACGCGAGACGATTAGTGCCAAGGCTTCCGCACGTTCAAGCGCGAACATCTTCGGCATTAACTCGCCCAGGACAATGTGCAGAAAAGTGATGGCGGCAAACGCGATCACAATCGCGAACAAATGGGCGATGTAGGCAGCTCTGCCCGGGGGAGCGATTGCTGCAGCGATCGGTTCCAACAGCGCCGCGACAGTTGGTTCGCCAACCCATCCTAATGCGAGGGACGCGATCGTGATTCCCAACTGCGTGGCTGAAATGAAGAAAGTGGGATCGTTAATGAGCCGCAGTGCGGCTTGCGCCCGATGGCTCCCCCCGGCAGCTCGAGTTTCCAGGCGCGTTCGCCGCACAGACACCAGTGCGAATTCAGCACCCACGAAAAAACCGTTTGCGACGACAAAAAACAATACGGCAAACAACTTTGCGAAGATCGTAATTACGGTCGTGGCATGCTGTGCGCCGTCAGCCAGAATGGCTAGAGAATAACTCGCAGGATCATCCATTTCGCATCAACTAGCAGGAGTATTGTGGTCGCTATCTTAACACGATCGCCACAGAACCCGATCGGGACACACAGAGACTAAGCAGGGGCCAGCCGCACTAATTTGTTGAGTTTGTTAACTTTCAATGCGCGCCGGCAGCGGCCACGCGCACTCGACCATTGGGTCGCTGATCGTGCCGGGAACATGCTTTCGCCAGCGCATCATCAACGCGAGGTTCGATATTGCATTCGGGTTGACGACAAACGGCTGCGAGTTCCGAAACGACCAGATAGCGGGAACGCTCAAACATTCGCTGTTCCCGGAATGAGAGTGGTTTGATCTGGCTAAGATAACTAAGATGCTTCAGCACCTCGGCAACTTCAAAGATATTCCCGGTGCGCATCTTGTCCGAAAAATCCTTGAAGCGATCCTTCCAATCATTCGGCGGCGTGGCAAAGTCGCTCGACAGAGCTTTGAAGAGCGAGTCGCACTCACCGAAAGTTATGGGCCGGCGAAGGCCCACTTCATTGGCGTTGGAAACCGGAACCAGAACGAGGGAATTCGTTGCGGCGAGCCGAAGCGTATAAAACGGCAGCGCTATGGCGCCGATCTGCTTCTGCTCAATTTGTTCGATTGTGCCGATACCGTGGTTGGGGTAAACGACTTTCTGGCCGACCTTGAAGCCCACCTTAACACCTCCGACAGTTTTACGAGCACCTGGCTAGTCGCATCTTGCGCGGCTGATAGAAAAAACCTTCAAACGAGAGAATGGTGATCGGGTAATTACGTTGAACTGATCTGAGTCTAGCAAGGGCATCATGAAGCGTCAAGGCTGTGGCGTGTGTGGGCGTGAACCAGCAGCAATAGTTGGGCCAGAGAAAAGATTATTTGTCATTTGCCATTGGACATCTTTCATTTAGTCATTTTGTCAGACAGACCCCCCAGATCGGACCTCACACTCACAACGGTACGGCCGATAACACAATGACAAATCTAAAATGACAAATGATAAATAGTTGTTTGCTTATCCCGAAGCCCGGCCGACTAGCCCGAGTAACTTTCGTCCTGCTCAATCTTCGAAAGCACCCAATCAAACTCGCCGGAAGTTATCTTTCCGCCGCAGAATTCGCAAATGCCACTCGCGTTGACTTTCAAAGCCAATATTCACTCCACTTTCTGAGATTTCTGTTCGAGCCGGCTACCACCTGTCCACCTTGATTCACGGTGTAGTCATACCCTTCGGCGAAAATGCGAAGTGTAATCGCATTGTAGAAAGCATCAACCTTAATTTTAGCCGGTTGCATCGCCGTGATTTGACACTGGTCAAGTGCGTTTCTCAACCCCTGTCGCTGATAAGCCTCGATCCAGTAACGATGCATCTGAAAAATATTGTCTGTTTCGAAAGGGCGTGCGCGTTCCCACTTCAAAGTCGACCAGGCGGTTTGCAGCTCATTAAAGATCATTTTCGCGCGCGCCTGAAAATCGCCCCACGAAAACTCGGGATTGTTTTGTTCAAAAGCCGCGCGCACCGCTGGGAAATTCGGTTGCGTGATAGTTGGATAATTTGTGCCCATTTCCGGCACGTCTGAAGTGAGCAACGGCCCGCGCGCCTCGCGGCTGAGAGTGCTGACGCTCTGTACGTACCACTGGAATTCCCCGCTTTCGATCTTCGTGCTGCAGAACGCACAGGCTCCATTTGTGTCCTTTTGCAAGGGAGCGCCGCAACGCGGACAGTGCAAAGCGGTCGCGTGTTCCGGCGTTGGCGAAAGCGCGTCGCGCTTTCGGTCCAACGACCAGCGCTCGCGCACGTAATAAGTCATCTGCTTGCCGTCGACGACTTCTGTATAGTTCGTCTCAAAGCCCAGGGTGATAGTCACGGTGGGCGTGTCGAGTCCCTGCACGTCAATGACCTGCATCGCGCCGATGATGATGCCTTCGACTGATTTGAGATTCGGGGGATTTAGCTTTATCAGCGCGCCGCGCGCTGATTCACTCAGGTACGGCGAAAGTTCATCCAGCGCCTTCACGCCTCGACCGCGCCCCTCGTGCGCTCTGCCATACAGCGCGTAACAAAAATCAATAAAGATGATTTCAGAAAAATTAGGATCGAAACGGCGCAGTTGATTGAACGCTTTTTGAAAATTCTGCTGCTGAACCGCGGCCGAAACCGCGTCGGGCGCCGCAACGATCGATGATGAGGCAATCGAGACGCTCTTCCTGGCAGGCTTTATGAACCAGTAGAACACCAGTGCGATCACGATGATGTCGACTGGGATTCCGATCACCGGATGCTCAATCGTCAACCACAGCAACAACCGCACGATCAGATAAATAAGCGCGCCGCCACCTCCGCCGCCGCTGCCGCCGCCACCTCCGTAAGACTGTCCGCCACCCACGCGCGCGAACGCCTCAGTCGCCAGGAAAGCGACGGCGCACAACGCAGCGCACACAGCGAGCACGCGAGCAATCGATCTCCGGTTGCCGCTGAGGTATTTCAAATTTGAAATCTGAAATCTGAAACGGCTCATTTCAGTTCAATGCTTGGCCCGTCGGGCAACTCGTTCGGGTTTTCGCCGGTCGCGGGTAAATATTCGGCGAGCAAATATCCCAGCTCGCGCATAACCTTAATCAACTTATCCGGATCGGGATCGGCCGCAATGTGCTTCAATTCAAAAACCGCATGATTCCATTTCAAAGCCGGCACTGCTTTGAGAATTCCGCGATCCGCGATTACTTCCATGCGCCGCTCGAGCAGCGACAAGTAAATCAGCAATCCGTTTTCCGCCGACGTGTTTGCGATGCCCGCTTCGTAGAACATGGCGGCGGCGCCCGCGCGCGCAGACGTGGCGCGAAAAGTTTTCGTTGTCAGGGTGCGCCGAATCCAATCACCGCGCGAAGATACAAAGGCACCGGCAACAAACAGTGCGATCACATCGAACGGAATCCAGAACGTGTGAAATTCAAAGGGTGAGAAAAGAACGAATAGCAGTCCAATAAATGCGATGATCGCGCCGAAAAGATAATCAGCGTGGCGATAAGTTCCCGATCGGCCGCGCACGGCCACGACGATTTCCGCGTTCGTCCTGGCTTCGACCTCGCGAACAGCAGCGCCGATTGCGTCACCCGCAGCCTTGTCGAATTTAGCGCGGTTCATTTTTTCGAGCGCAGTCTAACATAAAGCACTGAGACGCAAGATGTGGGGCAGTAGCCCGACCGTAAGGGAGGGCGTTTTTTCTGATGCGATTGGCGCCCTCCCTGACGGGTGGGGCTACTGCCCCGTGCGCCACGAGACCGCACAAATGAAAACGGCCCAGCGATTTGGCCGGGCCATCCTCACGAAACTAAGGTGCTTGACTATTTGAAACTGCTTAGTGCTTCTGCTTCGCTTTCATAAACATCGAATACAGTCAGCAGCTTCGTGATTACCAAAAGATCCTGGACCTTGTCGGTAAGGTTCAGCAGCTTGAGCTGCCCGCCGCTTCGCCCGACCGTCGTGTAATTCGCGATCAATTCGCCGATGCCGCTGGAGTCGATGTAACGCACCCCGGCGAGATTCAGCAGAATCTTTTTATTGCCCGCCGCAACCAATTCGCGTATTGCGCCGCGTAAGGCCGTCGCGCTGTCTCCGATACGAACTTCGCCGTCGAGATCCAGAATCGCGACATCGCCGGCCTGTCGCTGCTTAATATGCAATTGAGCCATTAGTGAGATCCTCCGATCAATTCCGCGCAAGTAATGAAACGCTTAGAAGTTGAATTCTGTTCGAACTATTTGAAATTGCTTAAGGCTTCAGCTTCTTCGTCATAGGCATCAAAGACGGTCAACAGTTTGGTAATAGTGAGAAGGTCCTGAAGCTTTTGCGTCAGACTCAAAAGTTTAAGCTGACCGCCTTCCTTGTTTATTGCGGTATAACTCGAGACCAGTTCGCCGATGCCGCTCGAATCGATGTAGCCGACGCCGGCGAGATTCAGCAGGATTTTTTTCTTGCCTTCTTCCAATAGCCGGCGGATGGCGCTGCGCAAAGCGACGCTGCCTTCTCCGATCGTGATGCGGCCATCCATGTCCAGGACTGTCACGTCTCCGGCTTGCCGCTCGCGAATATTTAGTTCTGCCATAATGAGAATTTCTCCTCTAAATTCAATTAGAATTTCTTGATCATGCGCACGGCCGTGCCGCCCTCGGGTCGATGCACATACTGCACATCGTCCATAAACGTCCGCATCAGGAAGATACCGCGACCCGAAGTCTTCATCAGGTTCGCCGGATCAGTCGGATCAGGAATATGCGTAGGATCAAATCCTTCGCCTTGATCTCTGACTTCGACTTCGAGTTCGTTGCCGTGACAGTTGAAAACTACTTCAACCGATTTCGCCTCGTCCTCCTGATTGCCGTGGACCATCGCGTTCGTTACTGCTTCGCGCACAGCCATTTCGATTCCGAAGGCTGCGTCGTCCGGCGCGCCGCAATTTCGAATGAAGCCGGTCACAGCGGCAGCAGCATCAGCGACCGCCTCAATGTGGCTGGGCAAAACGAGTCGAGTCGTTTGTTCGGTCACAAAAGGCGCGGCCTTTCTCGCCGGGTTTTGCGGTGCGGCTGCTGCTAAATATTAGCGAGCGAGGACGTTCGTTTAACACGCCCGCCGGGCACGTGTCAAGAAACCGATGATCCTGATCCGTCAGACAGCGGGCGTTGGAATAGCAACTTCAGTTCAGTTGATGTAGTCAGTACCGGCAGCGGTTCGACCGGAGCGCAAGCGTCCTCGCTTGCAATCACTCGTCGGAGAGACAACGCGTCAACCGGGATGGTTGCGCTCCAGTCTTACCCGGTCGCTACCGCTCGCGGTACTGATGTTATGGCAATAAAGTCGGTACTCTAACACCGCAAGCGAAAACAAGGTTAAGATTCCCGCGTGATCATTCGATCAGCAAGACGAATTCATGGCCGCATTAGAGTGCCTGGCGACAAGTCAATCTCACACCGCGCGGCGTTGATTGCGGCGATCGCGAACGGCGTCTCACATATCAATAATTATTCGACCAGCGCGGATTGTGCGGCGACCCTTTCATGTTTGGAAAAACTGGGTGTGCGAATCGAACGACATGGTCACAATATCACCGTCCACGGGATAGGCCGGCAGGGATTCTCTGCGCCCGCTGGGCCGCTCGACTGCGCCAATAGCGGCACCACAATGCGGTTGCTGGCAGGAATCCTGGCGGCGCATGATTTTGTCTCCACGTTGACCGGCGACGACTCATTGCGCTCGCGGCCGATGCAAAGAATTATTGAGCCATTGGAAATGATGGGGGCACGGATTTCTTCGCAGGAAGGGCGCGCACCGTTGCTGATTCGGGGCGGCGCGGCTTTGAAACCGATCGACTACGAATTGCTGACGGCCAGCGCGCAGGTGAAATCATGCATTCTGTTGGCGGGCTTGAATGCCAAAGGGAAAACCACTGTTATCGAAAACGAGATCACGCGCGATCATACAGAGCGAATGCTGCGCTGGTTTGCAGCGGAAACAGAAACCGGCAAGGCGGCGCGCGAACCCGAAAGCGCGCGCTTCGCTGCCGTTACAGGTCCGGCGCAGTTGCGGGCGCGTGACGTTTCCGTTCCCGGTGATATTTCTTCGGCCGTCTACTTCATTGCCGCGGCGGCGTTGCTCTCAGAGTCGGCATTGCAGATTTACGACGTGGGACTCAATCCGACTCGGGTTGCCTTTCTCGATCAACTGCATTCAATGGGATTCGAAGTCACGGTGACCGGCGAACCCGAAGAGAGTAACGAACCGCGGGGCAACATTTTTGTTCGCGCCCTGCGTCCTGATATCAAAGGGCCATTCAGGATCGACGGCACGATCATTCCGCAGTTGATCGATGAACTGCCGCTGCTGGCGGTCATCGGCTCGCAAATCGAAGGCGGCATCGAGATTCGTGATGCGAAAGAATTGCGCGTGAAAGAATCCGACCGCATCGCATCGACTGTGGCCGGTCTTCGATCAATAGGCTGCGAAGTGAAGGAATTCGACGATGGATTGCGCGTCGCTGGCCCAACCAGGTTGCGGGGAG
>QHXH01000248.1 GCA_003222855.1 Acidobacteriota bacterium | reverse complement strand
TTAACGCGAGCTGCTGGTCGGGAACGCTGATAATGATCTCGGTTGCCGCCGAAAGCGCCCATGAGATACGCGTCGTCGCCATTAAGATCGACAACACAAGCAGCCGTTGCTTCATACCAGTACCCCTTCTGGAACGGCACTTTTCGCAGAACGCGGCGCTGGAAATGCCGGATAACTGACGAGCTCGATTCTGCCATCGGGTTGTTCGACCATTGCGGTGCAGCTCTCGACCCAGTCTCCGCAGTTGTAGTAAGTGGCGCTGCCCAACTGATGAACGGCGGCAGAATGAATGTGGCCGCACAGAACAGCATCAACCCGAAATTTTTCGGCGTAACGCACGATCGCTTTTTCAAATTCGCCGATGAAGCTGACCGCGTCCTTTACTCGCTTTTTCGCGTAAGCGCTGAGCGACCAGTAACCGAGACCAAATCTCCGGCGGACGAAATTGATCGCCGGATTAAGCGAAAGCAAAAACTGGTATCCGGCATCGCCCAGATAGGCGAGCCACTTCGCGTTTTGGACGACGGTGTCCAGTTCATGTCCGTGAATCACGAGAACGCGGCGACCATCCGCGGTGACGTGAATGGCGTGTTCCTGAATCGAAATGTTTCCGTAAGCGCCGGCAAACGTGCTGACGAATTCGTCGTGATTTCCGGGAATGTAAACAACCGGCACGCCCTTGCGGGCTTTGCGCAAAATCTTCTGAATCACGTCGTTGTGCTGTTGCGGCCAATAGCGACCGCGGCGCAACTGCCAAATGTCGATCAAATCACCGACGACGTAGAGTTTTTCACAATCGTAATCGCGAAGGAACTGAAGCAACGCCTCGGCATTGCTGGTCCTTGTTCCGAGATGAACATCCGAGATCCAGGCCGCGCGCACCCGCCGCACAGGTTCACCTAAATTCGGCGGCCTTTCGAACGAGAACCGTGGTTGAGTTAAGATCGACATCTTTCGTTTGTTAATAGGCGAAAGCCCGCCGGAGCGCTCTCCCGGCGGGCTTTCGGTTGACCTAACCAGGGTTCGCTATTTGATCGGAACAAATCCGACTTGCTCCACAATTTTTTGTCCGGCATCGCTAACCGTAAAATCGACAAATTGTTTCGCGAGCCCGCTCGGTTCGCCGTTGGTGTAATAAAAGGTCGGCCGCGCGTACGGGTAAGCTTTGCCAAGCACGCTTTCTTTCGACGGCATCGCGCCGTCGATTGCGACGACCTTGATGCCACTCGCTTTCGTGTAAGCGAGCCCGACGTAGCCGACACCATTTGGATTCTTGCTCACTTCCGATGCGATTTGTTCGTTGCCCGCCATCTTTTGTGAATCAGGAGCGTAGTCGCGCTTCTTCATCGCCAGTTCCTTGAATTCGGAGTAGGTGCCGGAAGAAGTGTTACGCGTATAAACTGAAATTTTGCCGCCAGAACCGCCGACCGCGCTCCAGTCGGTGACGTCACCGGTGAAAATCTGTTCGACCTGTTTTTTTGTCAGGCCTTTGACCGGATTTGCGGCATTCACGATGACGGCGATGCCATCGTAAGCGACGATCGTTTCCTTAAAGTTCACGCCCTTGGCCTTTGCCGCAGCGATCTCTTCCGGTTTGGCAGGACGACTCGACATACCGATTTGCGCGGTGCCATCAATGATCGCTGCGATACCGGTGGTCGATCCTTCTGCGGCAATATTGAAAGCAGTGCCAGGATGTTGTGCCTTGAACTCTTCGGCCAATTGCGGGACGAGTTTGGCGCCAAGGGTGTCCGATCCCTTGATCACGAGAGTGTCAGCGCGAACAGCAACTGCCGCTACACTGAGAGTGATCAGGGCGACAAAAAGTTTTTTCATGGTGTGGCAGTGAATCGCGGTGTTACTTGATCGGAACGAATCCGACTTGGGCGACGACTTTTTGGCCGGCCGAGCCGATCGTGTAGTCGAGGAACTGCCTGGCCAGGCCGCTCGGCTCGCCGTTCGTGTAGTAGAACGTTGGCCGCCAGTAAGGATAGGAGTGGTCCTGCACCGATCTCACCGACGGCGTCGCGCCGTCGATCGAAACCACTTTGATTCCACCCGCTTTTGTGTAAGCCATGCCGACGTAACCGACTCCGTTGGGATTCTTACCGACTTCGGCGGCGATCTGTTCGTTGCCCGCCATTTTCTGCGAGCCCCCGGCGTAATCGCGCTTCTTCATCGCCAGCTCTTTGAAGTCCGAGTAAGTGCCCGACGACGTATTACGGGTGTAGATCGAGATCCTTCCGCCCGAACCGCCAACCGCGCTCCAGTCGGTCACATCACCGGCGAAGATTTGTTCAACCTGCTTTTTGGTGAGCGTTTTGACTGAATTCGCGGAGTTCACTATCACGGCAATGCCGTCGTAAGCGACGATCGTTGGTTTCATGTTTTTCCCTTTGGATGCAGCGGCGCCGACTTCAGACGATTTGGCACGCCGGCTCGACATGCCGATCTCAGCCGTGCCGTCGATGATGGCGGCGATGCCGGTGGTCGAACCCTCGGCGGCGATGTCAAAGGTCGTGCCGGGATGTTCGGCTTTGAAATGCTCCGCGAGTTGCGGAACCAATTTCGCGCCGAGCGTATCGGAGCCTTTGATGACGAGTCGTTCGGCTTTCGCCTCGGCGAATCCGAACGCGACTGCGAGACTTAATACGAGATAGGTTAATTTCATAATTGGTTTATTTCTTGGTGATTGCCTGCCGCGCCGTAGCGGAGCGGAGGCGGGTCGATGTTCGGTGATGTCGATCTTGCGGTTCAGAATTTGATGTTGAGGTCGGCGACGAAGAATTGGTACTGGTCGAGCGGATTGATTCCGATCGCGATTGGCGTTCCGCCGGTGCCAAGATTGTCATCGTAGCGCCAGCCATAAGCCCAGGTGACGCTGAAGATGACCGCGTCGCTCAATGCGTACCCAGCCTTGGCCGCAACGCCGTGCATGTTGAGGCGGCCGTCGAAAATATCGTCGTCGATCAAATTCGGATCGAGCGAGTACTGCTCGGCATGCTGATACCAAACATCGATCTGCCAATCGTGTTTTTGCTTTAACTGTCCGACGCCAAGCCCGGCCTGATACGCGTAACGTTGGTCGCCGAAACCGGGATGGCCGGCAGCTGCGGCGCGGTCGTCTCCTTCAAGATTAACCGCGAAATCGCCGAAGGCGTGCATTGGCAGTTCACCGATTTTCCAACCGATTTCCCACGGAAGATCGAATACGAGCAGACTGTTGATTCCAGTCTGATTTTGAGCCAGCGACACGGCATTTGTCTTCGTGGGATCGCCGCCCTGGTAATGAATGTTAAACGTGTCGCCGTTGCCGGTGTAGTTGTAAACCGTCGGCGCGATTTGCACGAAAATGTTTTTTGGAAACGTGAGTTTCGCGCCGACCTGCCACGCGAGTAGGAACGCGTCCGTGTTCGGAATTAACTGACTCCCCCGAACTCTGCCGACTTGTGACGTAGTAGTCGCGCGTGGTCCGAGCGGATTTTCCGGGTTGGAATCGTCGTAGATGAACTGCGCGAAGTTGACGAAGAGATCGAGCTTCAACTTGAAAGGCTCGCTCGGCGCGGGCGCAACGAACCCTTTGCCGCCTTCTTTGCTGTAGCCTTCCGCTGCGGCGGCTGTCGATCCGCCGCCGAATTCAAAATTGTAAGTATGCTTCCATTGTTCGGCCAAACCTTCCGGGTTGATGTCCGGGTCCCACACCATCAGCGTGCTGACGAGCGGATTCGGCATTTTGCCGCCAGTCAGTGTGATGTCTTTGAAACCTTTGTAGCCGAGATAGGCCTGGCCCACGTTCACGGTGTCGCTGTTTTTCGCGAACGGACCACCGCTCGCTTCGTCACCGAACGTCACGTTCGTCGACCGCGAGCTGGCGTTGGTTTCGAATCGAATGCCAAAAAACCAATCGTCCGCCAATGTTCCGCGCAATCCGAGGCGCAAACGATAACGCTCGCGCTCGCGCTCCTGCCAATCGTCTCTACCCGCGACGCCGTTGCCGGGGCGAGCCAGCGGCGAGTTGTCGTCCGTTTGGCCGCCATTGTATTGATAACGCAGACGAATATCGCCATAGAGCTCGATTTCAGTAATCGGCGCGGACAACTTCCATTTGCCGCCACTGGTTTCGGAAATTTGCTTGGTCAGTTCCGCTCGAACCTCTTCCGCTTCCTGATCGGTGATCAGTTTTTTTCGAACGAGGAGGTCGAGCAACGCGCCTGCGTCTTGCGCGCGCAACATCGACATCGGGGGGACGAGGAAACTTAAGAGTACCGCGATTAGAACGAACTTTTTGGTCAACATTTATTCTCCTTGGTAGTGCAGCATTTGCCGCGGGTTTGGTCGCAAGATGAGCGCCGATCGCCCCAGCTCTCTTCGCGACGACGGCAAACTAGAAAGCGATTGTTACGGGCAGATGACGGCCAAGTGACAATTGCGTAAACTCGCCGGCGCGGAGATTAGCGTTGGATCGCAATCGCCGTGAATCGGCGATGAAGAGCGGACTCTAGAACTTTACGTTCAAGTCCAACTGGAAGAGTT
>QHXH01000788.1 GCA_003222855.1 Acidobacteriota bacterium | reverse complement strand
GTGTTGCCGATCTCATCGATCACGTTGGAAAGAATCCGTTGGATTTGCTCGTGAACAATGCGGGAATCGCCATCGTAAAACCGTTTTGTGAAATCACACCGGTTGAATGGGAGCAAACTGTTGGGGTCAATATCACGGCGCCGTTTATGTTGATGCAGCATTTCGCCCCCGAGATGCCGCCCGGCTCCAGCATCGTCAATATTCTTTCCATCGCAGCGACGACTGGGTTTGCCAACTGGAGCGCTTATTGCATGAGCAAATTCGCGCTCGAAGGATTCTCGCAATGCGTGCGCGAAGAATTGCGGGACCGCAAAATCCGGGTGATCAACGTTTATCCTACCGCTACAGACACGAACATCTGGACGAACATCGAGGGGCAGTGGCCGCGCCACAAAATGATCTCGCCGGAGGAAGTCGCCAGCACGGTGGCGCACGCGCTCTCTCGACCCGCGGACGTTGCATTGGAGAATATCAGTATTTCCAGCTTGGCTGGAAATCTTTGAGCCGATAGTCTAGGCGCCAGCAGTACCTTGTGGCCACGGCTCTGTAAGCCGTTTTCCTAAGGACTGTCCAGACAGGCATCCGCTGCAGACCGTTGGCTAGAGCCGCACCGAAAATGTTTGCCCCATGATCAAGGCTGTGCAGAGCGAACTTAGTGTCAATGTTATCGCGTCGATCATTGTGTCGCTGCTATTTCTGGTAACAGGATTTCTCTGGGGAAAATACAAAGAACAACGCCGCAAGTTTGGGAGAAACCTGGAAGAGTACGATTTCTATCCGTTCATGGTCACCCGCGAGAATTTTGGAGAGTTCAGCCCTAGAGATTTTCGGCTGGGCATGCATTATTTTCTCAAGAACGAAGATCATACGGCCGCGCGACAACTTATTTTTATCGGCGAGCAAAATAATGTGCGCGCGCAACTCGAGCCGGCTGAGCAAAAGGTGTACGCACAGCTATTCGAGAAGTACAATGGCCAGACAATCGCCGACGACACTCACGAATTCCTCGAAAACTACGAGCGCATCGTACGTCTCATCGGCAAATCCTTTCCAAATACCGGGATCGAGATTTTGCTGCACAATCTGGCGGACCCGGCGCACTCGCTTATCACGCTCGAAAATAATGTTACCGGCCGGCATTTGCGCGACGGCACAACGAATCTGCTGATCGATCTCAAACGCCGGCAGCTCCTGAACGAAGAGAAAATTCAAATGCACGACGATCCCAATCAAACGAAAGGAATTTGGAATCGTTGGTGCGATCTGCATCAACATCGACGCTAATTATATCACTGAAGAGGTGCTGAAAGATCGGCAACGAATCGAAACGTGGTTCCAAAACTTTCTTCGTACCGAGATGCAGCTCGATGAGAATATCCTTAGCAAGGACGAATACGCGAAGGCGTTAAAGGGCAAACGTCACTTCAAAGACGAAGCAGTCTAAAACTGCCCAGCCGTACCACACCTGCGTTTGGGGCAGCCAATTGCCTTTGTCATAGTGCTTGTAGAGCGAATATTTGAATCTAGAACAGCTGCGAATTGCATCACAAAGAGGAATGCGCTCTCTCAGGATTTATCTGTTGTCGCTTGGGTTGATCGTCTGCGGTTTATCAACAGCCTGTATCGACGGTGGACTTGCAGGCGAGAGCGACGGCGATGATTGCCAATCAGGCGCGTACCACTTTTCGGGCAGAGAGATTGTCGATATCGCGCGATCCGAAGGCGGCACGTTTCGCTGGCGCAAATTCGACGGCACAACAGGCGTTTTGCATAAGAAACAGGACGGCTCGTGGACGAGCACATTAGGGTGGACAGATCGTCCAGATGGACACACGGCGTTTTTCACTGATTGCGGAACCGGTGAAATCGAATTCGATAGCGAGAAAGCTCATCGGGTCCCGTTCGATGTGACTGACACAGTATTTGAAGGTCGTGGCGGCATAAAATTGGCTGGCAGAGGTCACGGGGCAGAGAGGGACTCGGCCCGCGAGTCTTATGCGCTCCAACGCCTGTGACCGGCCGAGAATATTGGCGTCTTCGTTTATGACAAACGCGGGACTGGCGGATCGGGCGGCAAATATACGCAGGATTTCGATACGCTCGCGGATGACGCCGTCGCTGCCATGCGGGAAGCGAAGCGAATTTCCGGCGCGCGCTGCGCCAGGATTGGGTATCAAGGCGGCAGTCAGGGCGGCTGGGTTGCGCCGCTCGCCGCAACACGTGCGCCCGTCGATTTCGTTATTGTTAGTTTCGGATTGGCCGTCTCCGTCATTGACGAAGACCAGGAAGAGGTTGCGCTTGAGATGCGCCTCAAGGGACATACACAGGAAGAAATTTCCAAAGCGCTGGAGGTCGCATCCGCGGCCGAAGCGGTATTCGAGAGCAATTTCACCAAAGGCTTCGAACGTTTCGATGCTGTGAGAGCCAAGTACCGCAATGAGCCTTGGTACAAAGATGTGCATGGAAACTATACGCATTTTATTTTGCCGTTCACGACGGCCGAAGCGCGCGAGAAGTTTAAAGATTCTCTCCCAGGCACGCCATTCCGCTACGATCCAATGCCTACGCTTCGCGCCGCGAAAACCTCACAGTTGTGGATTCTCGGAGAAGACGACTTCGAAGCGCCGAGCGCCGAGACGACTCGCCGCATCAAGACATTAATCGCCGAAGGGAAGCCCATGACCTTGGCGGTATTTCCTCATGCTGAGCACGGGATGACCGAGTACGAAATCGCCCCGGATGGTGAGCGCGTTTCGACGCGATACGCGCCGGGCTACTTCACCATGATGCGCGACTTTGCGCAAAACGGGCAGCTATCGGGACCTTACGGTTCAAGCGCAGTATTCAGGAAGTAACGAACACAACCAAA
>QHXH01000247.1 GCA_003222855.1 Acidobacteriota bacterium | reverse complement strand
GCCGGATTACTTAATGCTCGACCTCGATCCGAAACAAGCACCGTGGAAAAATGTTTTGGAAGTCGCGCTGGTCTGCAAAGAAATCTTTGACGAGCTGGGCTTGCCGGCGTTTCCAAAGACCTCCGGCTCTTCAGGCATTCACGTCTATCTGCCGCTGAAGCCAAAATACGATTACCGCCAGGTCGCCGCCCTTGCCGAAGGTCTGGCCGCGGAAGTTGCGCGTCGCGCGCCGAAGATCGCCACCATCCAACGCTCACTCGCAAAACGACAGCAGCAGCAGGTTTACGTCGATGCGATGCAGAACGCTCGCGGGAAGACGATCGCGGCGGCCTACAGCGCGCGCGCGAAAGATGGCGCGACCGTCTCGATGCCCTTAACGTGGAAGCAGATCGAGAAAGGTGTGAAGATTTCCGACTTCACGATCCAGAATCTGCCTGGATTGCTTAAGAAGCACGGCGACGCGTGGAAACAGTTTTTTAACAGCCGGCAGGAATTGAAGCTAACTAGTTAGCAACGCGAACTTTACATTGCAGTTTCGCTAGCGCGTTACCGTGCCGACTCTAAGCGAATGAGGTCAGTACCGGGAGCGACCGGGAAGACTGGAGCGCAACCGTCCCGGTTGCCGCGTTGTCTCGACGAGTGATTGCAAGCGAGGACGCTTGCGCTCCAGTCGCAATCGCCGCTCCCGGTACTGACTCCCTGACCCCAATTAGAATTGACACTAAGGCGCTCTACCATCAGTCACTACTAAGATTCCTTGGACGTAAACACTCTGAGGTGATAATAAGGGAAACCTTCACCACACTTGTGCGTGATAAGAATGTTACGAACCTCCAACCAAAGGAGTCATCAATGAAAACCCGCTCCAGACTTCCCCTGCTGCTATCGCTGCTGGCACTTTGTAGTCTTCCCTCGTTCGCTCAAACTCCGCAGAACATAAATTCAGGCGATGCGGTGGCCGGCGAAATCGCGCTCTTGCGTAAGTCGCTGCAGACCCTGAACACCCGTTTGCAGGCGATTAGCGAAGAATTGCTCGCGCCCGATAAGAAAGAAGACGATAATTCGATCGAGAAGGTAAAGCGGGTCACGACCAGTTTGGATTTGCTAACACACGCCGAAGAACGCGCGGAAGTGCTGCGCAAACAGCTCATCGAGCTGATCGAAAAAGAGACCGCTTACCGCAGCCGCATGACGCAATTTGACGAAGATCTGCGGCCGGAAAACATTGAGCGATCGATGGCAGGTATCGGCGGCACTCGCACCGCGGAAATGCGCGATACGCGACGGCGTGTTTTGGAGAATGATCGGAAAGGCATCGAGAATCTGTTGAGCGTAACGGCGCAAAGCCGCGTGCGTCTGGAAGAAGATGTGCGGCAAGCCGATCTATTAGTCACCAAACTGCGGCAGCGACTGTTCCCGCTGATTGATAAAGAAATCGAGAAAATCAATCCGCCTGATTGAAGTGAGCAGCTCAGTTTGAAAAGTGGCACGGGCGTCCCGCCCGTGAAATCACGCGCAAGGTCCGCGTATCACCTCAAAGCGAGTGAAGTGTTTCACGGTTGGGCCAGCTTTCGCTTCCCCGCCAGCGCATCGTTGTATGCGCCGCCCGCTACCGGGCCAATCCTGATCGCGGCCTCGAACTCCTTCATCGCTTCGTCTTTCTCATCCAGAAACGCCAGGATGCGGCCCATTGATTCGTGCGCGCGCGAAAGGAGTCCTTGCTCAGTTTCCGGAGTCGCCGCCGCTACTGCCATTCGATAACTCGCCAATGCGCGATGCAGGCGTTCTGCTTGCTGGTCGTCATCCGTAGTATCACGCGCCCACAAGCTCGCGGTCTGGCCGAGCGTAAACAACAGACGGGCGTCGCCCGGGTACTCCTGCAACAAAGATCTCAAAACTGATTCGGCCTGTTCATAATTCCGCGTTTGCAGAAGCTTCTCGACGTCGCCCAGCCTGTTCAAGAGGGCGGCGTTACGCGAGACATCTGCCGCCTCACGCGATTCAGAAGTCGGATCGACGAGCCAGGCCGAATAACGCGGGTGGGCCTTGCGCGCTGCGGCCGCACGATCGCGCGCGGCGCCGGCATCTGTCAGGCGTTTACTTTCTCTTGCTGAATCCACGCCGGCAATCATTTCAGCGAAAAAGCTTGCGATATCAAAACCCGAAGCTTGAACATCGCGCAGTTGATCGGCGAACAGAAAGCCGAGCACCGCTCCGTTTTCATAGTCGTCCGCGAGACGCGCAATAGTTTCATCGGCAATTGCTGCGCGCGCCGCATCCGCCTGCGTCGCAACAGTCTTTCTCTCGGCCTCGTCCCTGGCTTGCTGCAAATGCCGGCGTTGCAGACTCGTGACTTCGTTCAAACGCTCGGCTTCGTCAAATCGGGCGTGAGCCGCGGCCACCAATGATCGTCCCACGACAACGAATATATCCGGTGAAACGGCGCCGCCGGCCCTGGTGCGCGCATCGATGAGCTGCTTGATTTGGTCACGTTGCGCGGAAATTTCTTTGTTGAATTTCAATACCAAAGGATCGATCACAAACTGCAGAAATGCGTGGCGCAATTCTGATGATGTCGGATCAGTTCCTTCGGGAATGATCGCGTAATACTCATCTGCGATCACGCGAAAGTTTACCGTGCCGGGCGCCGCCAGCAGATCGGGAACGATATGGAAATGACGATCGTGTTCGCGCGTTGAATAAACGATTACCGAACTGTGTTTCTTATCGGGACTCTTGACGCGCACGCGCTCCGTGCTGACCACGATGGGCCGTGTGTGCAAGTATGAAAGTATGGATCGCACCATCTCAGCCGCTTGCGGGCGCAGGCGATCGCCTTCCGCCTGATAGGCGCGCATGTAGGCGATGAGCCGCTCGTCAATTCCCGACTTGCGGTAGAACTCTCTGAGAAGCGGCGCGAAGTCGAGCACCTCAAGTACTCCGCCTGGCAGTTCGTCGGAACGCTCAGGCGCGTCGAGCAAAGGCGGCTGCCCGATCGCATAAGCCAACGAAACGTAGCGGGCCGCCTGATCGGCGGGCGTTGCGGGCGCCGGCAACCTGTTACGATCGAAGAAATTCTTCAGTCGCTCGCGCAAACCAGGATCGAGCGACTCCTGATCCTTTCGCACCAGTCGTCGAAATGCTGAAGGCTCTTTACCTGGCGCGGTCGGATCGAAACCAGCCGCGTCCAGTGCCGCCATGACGATGATCAATCGCGGGTCAGGCTGAATTTGTACGCCGTATTCGGAGAGCTCAAAGGGCGCACTCGTGCGAGTTTGCGGCATCGAAGGCGAGGGGGCCGGTCGCGCAGTTGTTTGCGCGCGAACGAAACCGGCGGAGACAAACAAAGCCGTTATCAATAATGCGTTTCTAATCATGTTTTGCCGAATATTTAAAGAATAGCAGCAGGTTCGCGAGCTATGTTACCGCGATGATTGCTGGCGGGCAAAATCACGACAACACGATTGAGATGTTGCGCCGCAAATGGCGGATGCCAGAAAGATTTGCCGCGTCACCCGACGTCAGGAATCCAGAACTTTTGGCCATTCGCCTCGACCGGCTTCAGTCCTCGGCCGTGGAGTTCGCTTTCCGAAAGTCCCAGAAAAGTAAAGTGGGGCAAATCGCTGAGAACTGTCTGAAACCATCCTTCAGCCGCCAGAATTTCACGAACGCGCGCATCAAGAAATTCATTGGCATCGAAAGCGAGCATGGCGATGTGCTGCGAAGTCCCGGGAGCGGCAATCGAATAAAGCACTGACTTTGATAAGTCTTTGCTGAAGAAGATTCCTTTCGTTTCTAATTCGAGCACTTCGGACACCTGGCTCTGTATCGGCAGTGCTCGCAATCGATCGACCTGGGCCTCGGTCAATCTCCCGACGTTCTTCCAATGATCGAGCGCCGGCAGGAAACGAGAGTTCCATAAGCGCACAGTGTCTGCATAATCGCGGCGCGCCGCCTCGGCGCCATCACGCGGCGTGATGTCCAACCCTTCGGCGCGAGCGATTTCGCGCGCGCGTAGCAGCGCCTGCATCGCTGCCGGTTGTAATTCGATGGCAGCATCGCCGGTCGTTGCCGCAACTCGACCGGCTGCTTGCTGAAATTGCGAAACTTGATCTTCGCTCGTGAAGACACAAACAGGCGGCGGCAAAATATTTTGACCGCCGACAAACATTGCGCCGTAATCATGAAGGACCCGACGCGCTACTTGATCGTCATCCGGACAAATATCGGACACACTTGTGCCGCGTTGGGCCAGCGCCTGTCTGAGTGCCTGATAAAAAGGCGAAGAAGGATTCGCTTCGGGCATTGATGGGCAATGATACGAGCGGGATCGATTCCGATCAAAGTTGGGTAGTATCCTGGTTTTGCTTTGCGCGTCTTTGCGCCTTCGCGTCTTTGCGTGAGATTACTTCTTAGGACAATGGTTTTTCACGCAAAGGCGCAGAGCCGCAAAGAAAAACCGCAAAGTAGGACACTTCCAAGTCGCGAACGCCTCATGCCGGTTGTATTCAATTCCGCTATACTTCTCACAAATGAATCTCGAGCTCGCTCAGCAGATCGTCCCCACCTACGAAAAGCATGGCTGGACCTTGCGGCGCGTGTTGTGGCGGCCATCGGCTGAGCGTGAACGACAGCAAATCGCGCAAACGTTTCCTGAGGCGTCTTTAATCGATTCTGAAATCGACGCGCTGTGGTTTGCACGCGCGTCGCATGCCGGCCGCGAAGCGTGGGAGTTGCGTTTAATTGCTGAACAAAAGTACGCGTTGTTTGAAACTTTCGAAGCCGATGAAGGCGAGGAAGATCGCGAAGACGCACGGCGCGAGATGGAAAAGAAAATGCGTGACTACGCCG
>QHXH01000246.1 GCA_003222855.1 Acidobacteriota bacterium | reverse complement strand
CGCGATCCTCGCCATCGGTGACGACAATTAAGGCGCGCCGCCGGCGATCGTCGTCGCTTCCTTTCTTGTAATCGGCAACGTGTTCAGCCGCGAGATAGACGCCGTCGATCACTGCCGTCTGTCCGCCTTCGATGAAAAGCTGGTCCAGTCCATCCATCAAAAAGTCTTTGTTCGACGTAAAGTCCTGGATGGTTTCGATCTTGTCACTGCTGATAAATCGCTCGAGAAAAGTTTCGTCGCCCTTCTTGTTGCTGTTGATGATTGACTTTGACGCGTTGATTACCTGTTCGAACTGCGGGCGCAGCGAGCCGGAAGTATCGACCGCGAGGCCGTAAATCTGGCACGTTATCTTCAAGCACTTTGAAGTCGTCTTTGCGGATGTTGTTGATGGGGTGATTGTTTCGATCAATCACGCGGACATGCAGCGTCACGAGCTCAGTATTGATTGTCAGCCGCTCGCCTTCGCTTATTTCCGCGGAGTTCGGATCAGGTGGCGGCGTTGGCTTCGGCTTCAGGATCGGAGCCGGTGGCGGAGCGCCCAGTTGCGGTGCAATGCGCCGGCCGGGGCCGGTCTGCTCAAGGGGCGTTGCAGTTGGCTGTGGTGGAGGCGTGGCCGAAGGAGCGCCGGTCTGCCGCGGACGCGAATCAGGTTGTTGCGCACTCGAAGCGCCCACAATCAACAGTGAAATCGCCGCGAGCGCCGACGCAAAAAAGAGGCTGACGGCCGGTCGAGCAAAAAACGATTGGTAGTGCTTAAATATCATTACTACTAAACCTTCTCTAAATAAATGCGCAATGTCAAACCATTTTCGCGAACAGGAGAGATACGGACGGTCGGGGTAAAGATGCAGGAAAGAGGCGCAAAGTTGCTGGTCGTCGTGTCAGAAGCCTGCGCGTCAGCAAGGGCAATATAACAAAGTGGCCCCCTTACGGCCGGGTTTCTGACACGGACTCTATTTAGGATTCGCGATCGCGAAATAGCCATCTTTGCTGCGCACGAACAACCGCGGCAGACCGCGTGGCGGAGAAACCTTGACCTTTATTTTGTGCCATTTGCCGTCAAAGGTCGTGGCCCGATAACCGATGGAATATTGGTGACGCAGCTCCAGGGCGATCTGCTCGAAGATGTCATCCATCTCAGCGCCGCTGTGGGGGTAAAATGCTTTGCCGCCGGACACGCCGGCGAGCTCGTCCATGATGCCTTGTCCTTCCATCCCGAGTGCGCTGCCGACATCGCTGCCGCCGAGAATTCCAATCGCGTAGAGGACGACGTCTGATTCTTTCAAGACGCGACGCAGCTCATTAAAGGTGTAGCGCGAGTTGTTGTCCTGGCCGTCGCTAATCAGCAGCAGCGCTCGCTTTGGATGCGTGCCGCGCTGCACCCGCTCGACGCCGAGATAACATGCGTCATAGAGAGCTGTATTATTCTTTGTTTGGACGAAGGTGAGTTTGTCCAGGACAGCGTTGCCGTCCCTGGTCCGGTCCATCAGCAGCTGCGCGCGTGAGTTGAAGCCAATCAGGAAATATTCGTCCCGGTCGTGACTGGTTTGAATAAAATGGGCCAGGGCATCGCGCGCGCGCCGCACCTTGTCGCCACTCATCGAACCCGAGACGTCGAACAATATTCCCACGGAAACGGGGGCGTCTTCATCGCTGAAAAAAGTAATGTCCTGCTGCGACTTCTCGTCAAAGACGCTGAAAGCGTTCTTGCTCAGACCGGAAACAAACCTCCCATAGATGTCAGTTACCGTTACGTTGAAACTCACCAGATCGGTGTTCGTAATGACCGGCGTCTTGTCATCGACTCCGCCTTCGGGCAATTGAATTTTGGTTGAAGGCTTTTGGCCCTTATCAGTCGATGTATTCGGCGGTGTCTGGGCCGGGGCCGGCTGCACGATTAGCAGCTCTTTCTTTTCCGGTTCCGGCGATTGTTTCTCCGCAGGTTTTTGTTGAGCACTTGACGTGTTAGTGACGGCTATTGAGGCGGCCACGAGTCCGCCGAAAATAATCACCGCTAAAGCAGCAAGACGAGGCGACGTCATTGTTTTCCCCCTGGCTCTGAAACTGATGTGAATGGTTTGAGGAATCGGGAAGCACACGTCGCGCACTTACTCGGTGTGAATGCGAGCGGCGGTTGAATCACAGACGGAGTAGATTCCGACTTCACTGATCCACTCTTCCCATTTGCCCGGGTTCCGATGAACAGCAGGCCCCAGATGAATTTCCAAACCGATCGTTGCGGGGAGACGCTGTGTGCGCCTTACAGTGTTGAACTGATGGACGCATTGTAGGCCAGGCGTGGCAGCGGGCGCAAGAAATATCCGTTCGATAAGTTGCCGGAAACCTGATTTTTTCATGACGCCTGTTTGTCAACCGGCCAGGCGCCGTTTCTAATCCAGGCTTCGCCGGTTCAGACTATCCTTGATTCTCTCGGCTGTCTTTGGCCCAATCCCATCCACCATTTCCAGCCCGCCGCCGGCGATGAATTTTCGCAGTTCATCCAGCGACGCGATCTTGAATTTTTGGTGCAACATCGCCGCGGTTTTTGGCCCAACGCCGGGCAGCTCCAGCAGATCGAGGACGGTTGCCGGAGTCTCAGCCGTCAGCCTTTCCCAGGCATTAAAGGTGTTTGTTTCAATCAGCTCAACAATTTTTCCGCCCAGGGCCTTGCCGACGCCGGGAATTTCCAGCAAACCTGACAAACCTTGCTCGTCCGCGATCTCTCTCATCGGCGTGGGCCAGGTCTCGATAGCTTCGGCAGCCATCCGGTAGGATCGGATGCGGAACGAATCTTCGCCGCGGACTTCCATCAGCGCAGCCATACGATTAAAGCGGCGGGCGATTTCTTCGTTATTCATTTCACTGGCAAGATTAACAATAAAAGCAATTGGTATCACGTCAATCCAGTCAATCCTGTCAACGGTTTTCTGATTGGTGTCTTAGTAACTTCACTATTTACGGTTTACGATTTACTATCAAGCCGCTTCAGGCGTCCAAAATGCACCCTAAAGGCTCTAAAGATTTCTCCTCATCACCAATAAAATCGAGGTCAATATGAAATTAAGGAAACTTGTGTGCGCGCTAATCGCCGCGCTGTTTGCTTTACAGACTTTTCAGTTCAGCGCGCGCGCCGACGAAGGCATGTGGCCTTTTAATAATGTGCCGCGCGCTGAGATTAAGAAGAAATATGGTTTTGACGTGACCGATGAATGGCTGCGCAAAGTCCAGCTCGCTTCGGTGCGCTTCAACAGCGGCGGATCAGGCTCATTTGTTTCGCCGAACGGTTTGGTGCTGACGAACTATCACATCGTGGAAGACATCGTTAATCAAGTCAGCACGCCGGAAAAAGACTTAGCCAAGGAAGGTTTTGTTGCCCGCAATGCCACAGATGAAATCAAAGCGCCGAGTCTCGAATTGAACGTTTTGATGAGCATCGAAGACGTCACCACTCGCGTGAACGGAGCGGTAAAAACAGGAACGTCTGACGCTGATGCGTTTGCTGCTCGGCGCAAAGAGATCGCCGCCATTGAAGCCGAATCAACAAAGGCGACCAGCCTGCGCTCAGACGTCATTACGCTTTACCAGGGGGGGCAATACAATCTTTATCGTTACAAGAAATACACTGATGTGCGGCTGGTGTTTGTGCCGGAATTTCAGGCCGCGTTCTTTGGTGGCGATCCCGACAACTTTAATTTTCCACGCTTCAATATAGACATGGCGCTGGTGCGCGTTTATGAAAATGATCAGCCGGTCCATCCCACCAGCTACTTCAAGTGGTCCACCACCGGCGCAAAAGAAGGCGATCTGGCATTCGTGATTGGAAATCCGGGTTCAACCTCGCGTCTGTTCACGGTGGCGCATTTGCAGGAACTGCGCGACAACAGTATTCCGATCATCCTGCGTTTGCTGGAGCGGCGCGAGGCGATGCTGAAAAAGTACATGTCGATGGGAGAAGAGCAGACGCGCCGCGCCCAGAACGATCTGAACAGCATACAGAACAGCTTGAAAGTTTATCGCGGACGTATTGCGGGTTTGAAAGATAAGGCACTGCTGGATCGCAAGCAGCGCGAAGAAGATGCGCTGCGCAAGTCAATCGCCGATGATCCTAACCGGCAAAAAATGTATGGCGACGCGTGGGACGCAATTGCCAAGGCGCATCGCGATTATCCTTCGTACATCAAGGAACGAAGAATTTTCGATCTGGCCGGCGGGTTTAACACCGTGCTGTTTGACTATGCGCGCACACTCGTCCGCCTGGCGGCGGAGAATGCAAAACCCAATGGTGACCGTTTACCGGAGTATACCGATGCGCGTCGCGCTTCGCTGGAACTTACTCTTTATTCGACTGCGCCGATTCATGATGATTTTGAAAAGCTGAAACTTGCTGACTCGCTCGGCTTCATGGTCGAGTTGCTCGGCGCAGACCATCCGCTGGTCAAGCAGGTGCTCAACGGCAAAACTCCTGAAGCCCGTGCCACTGAGTTGATCGACGGCACGAAACTGAAGGATGTCGACTATCGCAAAAAACTCGCGGCGGGAGGGGCAAACGCGATTGAGTCTTCTACCGATCCGATGATCGTGGTTGCCAGAATGATCGATGCGAAAGCGCGCGAGCTGCGCAAGCGTTACGAGAACGAAGTTACGGGCGTCGAGCGCGCGAACTATGCGAAGATCGCTCACGCCCGATTTGACACAGAGGGCACAAAGCTTTATCCGGATGCGACGTTCACTTTGCGACTCTCGTACGGCGCCGTAAAGGGCTACACCGAAAACGGCAAACGCATTACTCCTTTCACGACGCTGGGAGGGCTTTATGATCGGGCGGGGAAATTCAAGCAGGAATTTCCTTACAATCTGCCGCCGCGATGGATGGAGAAAAAGTCAGCGGTCAACCTCAGTACGCCGTTCAACTTCATCACGACGGACGACATCATCGGCGGTAATTCAGGTTCGCCCACGATCAATAAGAACGGCGAGTTGATTGGACTGATCTTCGATGGAAATATTCAATCGCTGGTTGGTGATTACATCTATGACGAGTCAGTCAACCGGGCAATCTCAGTCGATGTACGCGCAATGACTGAAGTGCTGCGGAAGGTTTTTGACGCGAATCAGATTGCCGATGAGCTGACAAAGGGTTAAGCCGTCTTTTGCGGCTCTGCCGCAGCACACTGCGGTGAGGGTTGCCTCACCGATCAGGGAAGAAAAAGATTGAGAGGCTACGCCTCAGAACAGAGGCGCAGCCTCTTA
>QHXH01000245.1:9964-13815 GCA_003222855.1 Acidobacteriota bacterium | reverse complement strand
GAACACTTCGAACAAGAACTGGAAGATGCCGGCGGGCGCGTAGATTCGGTCAACGCCTACCAGACGTGTTCCGATGATCGTCATCTGGCTCAAATAAAAGCTCTGCTGGCTGGTGGAGGCATCGATTGCGTATCGTTCACCAAACCCTTAGCAATCAGCGAGTTCGCAGAATTGTGCGACACTGATGATCTGGCGCGACTGCTGGCGGGCGTGACTATTGCGGGCCGCGACGAGGCGACCAGGGCCCTCGCGATTGAGTTTGGATTAGCCGGAACTTTAAGGCCTTTGGAGCCGTCGGTGCGGGCGCTCGTCAATCTCATCCAGGCGCTGGGCAACTGAGGCCACAGTCGATTACGCAAGTTAACAACTTGCTCTACAGTCGGTGTGCTAAACTGAAAATTGATGAAGGGCCGCGTTCTCATCATCGATAACGATCGCGAACACTGCGAAGCTCTCAGTGCGAGTATGCAAGCGTTCGGCTATGACGTGCGCACTGCTAACTCGAGTCTGGCAGCAGTCGAAGTCGCGGAAACATTTGCGCCTACCGCGATCGTGACTGATCCTTCTGCGGACAATTTCGATCCGTTCGCTTTGCTGCGAGCGTTACGGACACAGCAGCCACATACGCCGATCATTCTGACTGCGCGAAACAGTTCAATTGAGACGGCTTTGCGCGCAATTCAGGAAGAAGGGGCTTATCACTATTTCGAAAAACCTGTCGATCCGGAAAAGTTTTTACCCGTCCTCGAGCGGGCCGCCGAATTGGCCGAGACACGTCGCGAAAACGAAATTCTGCGCCGGCAGTTGCGCGACCGCGGCGCCTTCGGCGAGTTGATCGGCAGCTCTGAAACGATGCAGACAGTTTATGTGCTGATTGAACAAGTCGCTTCTTCCTCAGCCTCAGTCCTGATTACTGGTGAATCGGGAACCGGCAAGGAACTTGTCGCGCGCACGATTCACAACCTGAGCCCACGTCGAAACGCACCATTTCTTGCCATCAATTGCTCCGCGATTCCGGATACGCTGATGGAATCCGAGTTGTTCGGCCATGAAAAGGGCGCATTCACTGGCGCGGTCTCGCGCCGTCACGGTTGTTTCGAATTAGCGAATCTGGGAACTCTGTTGCTTGATGAAATCGGCGAGATGCCTACCCTGCTTCAGGCCAAACTTCTGCGCGTGCTCGAAGAGCGCGTGGTCCATCGGCTCGGCAGCCGCAAGGATATTTCTGTTGATGTTCGCTTGCTCGCCGCTACCAACAAAGAACCGCACGACGCGGTGCGCGATGGAACCCTGCGCGAAGATTTGCTGTATCGATTGAACGTGATTTCCATTCGTCTGCCGCGCTTATCTGAGCGTCTCGAGGATCTGCCGCTGCTGACGCAGCATTTGATTACGCGGTTGGCCGCGAAACACAATCGGCCCGCGCGCTTCATCAGTCCCGCGGCACTCGATGCGCTGCGCTATCATTCCTGGCCCGGCGATGTGCGCGAACTGCCCAATGTGATTGAGCGCGCAGTTGTCATTTGCTCCGGCGAACAGATCGAGCGGCATCATTTCGCTCCCTATCCCTTCGATCAGCGACAAAAGCTGCGCTCGGAAGACACGGTAACTTTTCCCGTGGGCACGCCACTCAGAGAGATAGAGCGCCAGATGATCCTGCGAACGCTGGACAAGACCGGCAACAACAAAACGCGGGCCGCGCAACTACTGAACATCAGCCTGAAGACGTTGCATAATAAGTTAAATGATTATCGCGCGCGGGGATTGCTTAGCGACTGGAATCATGGAAAATGATTCGCGCGTGCTTCTATTCTTTATTGATGGTCTCGGGATCGGAACGCGCGGGCCGCATAATCCCCTCGACGGGCTGACTGACACGGCTCCGCTGGCACTTTTCCAGGACGAAATTTCTCAGTTACCGTTTGCGGGCGTTCTCGCACCCACTGATGCTCGGCTCGGAATAGAAGGCCGCCCGCAGAGCGCGTCCGGACAAACGACGATTCTCACCGGCGTTAATGCGCCGAAGATCATCGGCGCGCACAAACAGGGCTTTCCGAACCAGGCACTTCTCGATATCCTGCGCGAGCACTCGATCTTTCTTCAATTGAAGAATAAGGGCATCGACTCAATCACCTTCGCCAACACGTACACGAAAAGATTTTTTGGGCGCCGTCCGCGTTGGATTTCAGCAACCACCGCGGCGGTTGAAGCTGCCGGCGTGCAATTCAAGGTTGTCGAAGATCTGCGAGCGGGGCGCGCCGTGTATCACGATTTTACGAATGAAATGTTGATTGAGCGGGGCGAGATCGTGGATCTGCGGACACCTGAGGAAGCCGGTGGTGTACTTGCGAGCATAGTTCGTTCACACCGATTCACGCTGTACGAGTATTTCATCACCGATAAGATCGGACATGCGCAGGATTATGATGCTGGGCGCCGCGTGCTGCCGATGCTCGCCCGGTTCATTCGCGCCGTGCTGGGAAATCTCGATCTGGCAAACACCAACGTTATTCTTACCAGCGATCACGGCAACATTGAAGACTTGTCGGTGCGAAACCACACCTTGAATCCAGTGCCAACAATTATTTGGGGAAGGAATGCGGAAGCGATAGCATCGCGCATCGGGACCCTGGCCGATATCACGCCCGCGATTGTGGGTACTCTAACTGCAAAAGTCACCGCCTGCGCCTGACGACGACAAATTAGCAAAATGAAGTCCGACAAGAACAACCCGAAAGAGATCTTCGCGTGGAAGATGTACGACTGGGCCAACTCGGCATTTTACACGACCGTGGTCGGCGCACTTTTCGGTCCTTATCTGACTGATGTGACACAGCGCGCGGTGGGCGAGAACGGCATCGTCATGCCTCTTGGGCCGTTCGGATCGATCACCGCTAAATCATTCTTTCCCACCTGTGTCTCAATCGCTGTTTTCCTGCAGGTGTTCGTCCTCCCCGTCATGGGGGCGGTGGCTGATTACTCACACCTGAAAAAGCGCATGATGGTATTGGCTTGTTACCTCGCAGTCCTGGCCACCTGTCTCTTGTATTTCGTGACTGGCCATCTTTATCTGCTGGGCGGGTTGCTATTTATTATCGCGAATCTCGGCTTTGGCGCGTCGAACGTTTTGTACAACAGCTTCCTGGGTGAAATCGCCACGGAAGATCAACGCGACAAAGTCTCAAGTCGCGGCTTTGCGTATGGCTACCTCGGTGGTGGTCTGTTGTTGGGCTTGAACTTTTTGCTCGTTAACAGCGCACCGAGACTGGGAATGGGCACCGCGATGGCTGTGCGGTTATCGCTGCTCTCAGCCGGTGTTTGGTGGGGCGCTTTCGCCGTGATCACTTTCGCCGCGCTAAAGAACCGGCAACCTGCGAAAGCTCTGCCACCGGACAAGACATTTGTGACGATTGGGTTCAGCGAGCTGGGACGAACGTTTCGCGAGCTTAGCCGGCTGCGGCATACGCTCAGATATTTGATTAGTTACCTTTTTTATAACGACGGCATTCAAACCGTGATCAGTATGGCGTCAGTATTTATGGCCCAGGAGCTTTTTAAAGAGCGCGGCCTGGAAACAGATCAATCGTTTCTGTTACTAATTTTCCTGCTGGTCCAATTCGTGGCAATCTTTGGCGCGCTGTTGTTTGAGCGTCTCGCCTATCTGATCAATACAAAAAATGCGATCCTTGTTTCACTGGTCATCTGGTGCGCAATCGTCGTTTACGGTTATGCGTTTCTTCATACGACGAGAGGAGCATGGGCAATGGCGTCGGTGATCGCGATCGTCCTCGGCGGATCACAAGCTCTTTCGCGTTCGCTGTTTTCGCAGATGATCCCGCGCGGTCGTGAAG
>QHXH01000245.1:0-9862 GCA_003222855.1 Acidobacteriota bacterium | reverse complement strand
CGCGCTGCTGTCGTTGATAATCTTCTTCGTGGTTGGAACGGTGATCCTGTATTTCACGAATACGGCCAAAGCGATTCACGAATCCGGCAATCTGCTTCCTCAGGAAGCCGCAAAGGGAAGTTAGGAAGCGCCGGCCTACACGCGGTTTTTCCCACTCAAGCATTCTGCCGAACAGAACAACGTTTCTCCTGACCGGGAAGCGAGCGCGCGGGTGATTGGAATCCAGACCCCGCACGTTGCACAGCAAACAAGTTTTTCAGTCTCACCCTGACGCTTTGGTCCGGCAGCTTCGGCTTGAAACTGGCGAACGGTGTTGATGAAGTTACGAATGGTTTTGAGATAAGGGCGAAGCCTGCGGTAGAGCAGAACCAGCAGCAAGGCAAGGAGCGCTATAACTACGAGGTATTTCAACGTACCGTCTGCTGCAAAAGAAGCGCGTTCTTACGATCTGTCGTCATCACGTTTGGCTTCGGTGGGTGCATACGGCAAATCGTCTCGGCGTCTTCGCGGAAAAGGATCGGTGGCGCGTCTTCTGGTCGCCGAATTCGGCGTGCGGCGATCAATGCTCCCGGCCGGCAGGTTCCTGCCATGGATCGCCTCCGTAAGAATGCGCGTGATCTCCTGCGAAAGAGTCCGGTGTTCGGCGGCCGCGCGCCGGCGGAGAGACTCTTTCAATTCATTGGGAACGTAAGCTCCGATGAACACTCCTTTGCGGTTGGCCATTGTTCGGGTCTCCTTGTCAGTAACAATTCAGGCGCTGGCGAACAAGACGCGCATGGTCAGCGCGCGACAGGACGTATATTTCGAAGAGCACTTTTCGAGGACCTGATGCCTTGCAAATTGAGAGCAAGCCTGTAAGCCGAATTCTGTTCCCCGATCTTCAAATTTCCAATCTCAGATTTGAGATCGGAGATTTGAAAATCGGAGCGGCGATCATTCCTCTAGCCCAACCGTTGCCGATTGGATCAAGCGACCTACCCGGAGGCTTCGGGCGGGCAGCCCTGTTAACGCCTCCCTATTTGGTCTTGCACCGCGAGGAGTTTGCCTGGCCGCGCATGTCACCACGCGCGCCGGTGCGCTCTTACTCAAATCAGATCTGAAATTTGAGATCTCAGATCTGAGATTAGCCCTTGCGGGCCGCACCGTTTCACCCATCACCTGTGTTTCAGATTTGAGATCTCAAAATCTGAGCCGCACCGGCTGGTCTGTTTTCTGTTGCACTTGTCGTCGCCCGAATCTCTCTTCATCTGAAATTTCAATTGAAATTTGAGATCTGAATTCACTCGGACGCCCCGCCGTTAGCGGGCTCGCTGCCCTCTGGTGTTCGGACTTTCCTCTCCTTCGAGCCTTCAATCCTGGTTTCAAATCTGAGATTTGAAATCTGAAATCTAAAACTGCGAAGCAGCGATCACCCGACTTGCTCTCTTGCAAGACGGCGTGATTATAACATGAGTGTTCAAACGGTACAGCCAGAAACTTGCAGTGCAAAATCCATTGAAATGGCGGGTTTTCGAGCGATCTCGGCGGTCGATTATATCAAGCGAAGTACTTAAACCCGATCCGCAGATGATTCAAAGCTGACATTGGGAGCGTAGAGACGATAACCCACGTCATTAGCGAATGCGATATGGCCAGGGCGAACAGATTCGGCGCCCGTTGATACACGAAGGCCCAGACAAGTCCGCCGATGAAGGTCACCAGCATCAACCACGGATTCGGAAAATGGAGGAATGAGAAAACAAAGGCGGTGAGCACTACACTGCGCACACCCTTCTGCCAAACAATCTGCGCGCGGCGGTTGACGAAACTCTGTAGCACATACTGTTGCACGAAGCCCCACGCAAAACCGAGCGCCAGCTGACCAGCAATAGGGCGTTCCGGATGCCAGCGTAAAAGGTCGGGCCTCGTCCCGAAGATTAGGCCCAGGCCGATGCACAACACCGCAATCACAATCATGGGCAGCATGAGAAGTTTCGCCGCTCGAAGAGAGTTGTCGAATCGAAATCCCAGGTCGCGCAGGCTTTCTTTTCGCAAGACGTGCGAAGTGATGACCAGCACAAAAGCGAACGCGAGAGGAATGGCGACGATTAGCCTGGTGCGGCCGGCGGCTGCGGAAAGAATCCACTCAGCGATCAGCGCCGAGGACCCCAGCGAGACAATTTCCCAGCCAGCCAGCGCGCGGTCGCTGGGAACACTCGGTTCAGAATTTGTTGAGCGCGCGGGCTGTGCTTGAGATTCCGTGGTCATCACTGGCCGATGCGAAAGCGATATGGTTTTCCGATTAGCTGTAGTGTGCGACGTGAGCCCCCACCATTCGTGTGCACCGCATAGACTCGCGCCTGATGATCCCCCGATGACAGTTGCGGCGTCGGAAACGCGAAACCGTGCCAGTCATCCGGCGCCCGCTTCGCTTGATGTACGTCGGGGCGATACTGATTAGCGGTCGAGTCGCCCGCAAATGTGTCGTCAATAAACAATTGGACCTCAACACGCGCCGAAGGGCTAGCTTCATCAACCGCCCATCCCGTAATGGACGTATTGTCAGCCTGGTCCAAAACGCCGCGCAGGTTGGGATTAGTCGTTGCGAAATAGAAGCCGACGGCGACCGCCGTAATCACCAGGGCTTCGGCCATCGATTTTGAGATTAGAAGATGAATCAGGCGCGCGCGCGATTTATTGTCCATGCGAAACGGTCTCCGAAGTTTACCGCGTGCATCGATCCTGTCAACCGCAGACGAGTTGTGGACATAAAAAAGGGCGGTGCGGCCGCCCTTCAAGAGAATCACAGATTGGATCAGGTCATTCTTACATTCCGCTAATGACTTCAATCCGGTCGCCGGCTTCGATCAACGGATCCGGTATCTTGCCTTGTTCGATCAAGCGCAAATTATATTCGCTGGTCGACAGAAAACCATGACTGTTTCGACGCGCAACTTTAACTGTCTTTACCGTCGCCGAAGCTGCACCGGCCGACAACAACGCCTGTGTCAGAGTCATTCCCTGGCGAAACGATTTTTCGCCCGGAGAAGCAAGATCGCCGCCAACATAAACGTACTGCCTTGTCGCAGTGTCGATACCACTAATCTTAACTGTGTCACCGGCGAATACCAGAGTGGCCATCGCCTGATCATCTTTTAAAGCCAGGACCGGACCTTCTTTGCCGTTGTGGACGATCGTCAAGGTGGTTGCTTCGGGACGCAACGAGGCTTCAGCCAGCAGCGCATACACCGGCATCGCTTCACGCCTTAGAGCTTTCCTGCCGGGACTATCGACGAGGCCGGTGATTACGATCGCGTGACTCTGATAATCACGCACACTGACATTTACTCTCGGAGTCCTGATTACTTTGATTTGCGCCGTTAACAATCTACCGATTTCATCAGGCGTCAATCCTTCAACAGAAACAGGACCATTGAGAAGCGGGTACTCGATCGTGCCATTTCTTAAGACAGTAAACAGCGTCGATTCACGGACCGGCGTGTTCGACAAACGAATGTCGAGTACGTCACCCACACCGACTTTATAAGTCATCGTCGCCGGAGCCGGGCGCGGTGAACCGGCGACACCTGGATTTGCGGCTGGTGCAGCCATATCGGCCACCAGCATCGTCGGCTGAACGAGCTTCCGCGGCGTCTTCGCTTCGCCGGCGATGGCGGCTTTTTCCGACGCAGTCCCGGAAGTTGTCCGTTGCGGCCGAACTAAGACCGAAGTATTGCCCCACGCGGGCTGCGAGCTCTGCAGGTCTTTCTGTGCTGTGGAGGGCGCATCAGTCGTTTGCAGAAGTTGGAATTTCTGACTGTCTGCATGATTTGAGGCTTTCGGTCCCACGACTCGATCGCGCTGCGCTGGCGATTCGGAACGGCCGGGTTCCTCGGGTGACTGGCGCTCTTTTGTTCGGGTTTGTGCTGAGACGATCCCGGGAATGATCACCAGCAAAGCGAAGGAAAGAATTCGTTTCATAGCACTCGGTCCGTTCGGGCCCGAATCGGTCGCGCGCCGGGCACTGGCTCGCGAGTCGATATTTTTGTACGCCCGAAAAGACATCAGGCCTCCCGTTCTTCATAAATGACGGAAGGCTGCTAATTTTCAGAAAATTCAAACGAATCGCAGGCAAAAGTAGCTTCGCACAAGAAACCAGGCCGACCTTTAGCATGGGTGGCTCGCCTATGGCGTCTTTGCGGGCGGCGTGAGCAGTTCGCCGGCGACGAGAATTCCTTCTGTGCCCGCCTCGCGAACGCGTCGCGAAACCTCGGCCAGCGAGTCATCTGCTGACTGGTCCGCGAGTTTCAGAATCATCGGAAGATTGACGCCGGTTACGACTTCAATGCCTGGATTGTCGAGAAACATCGAAGCAATATCAGTGGGCGCCCCTCCGAACATGTCGGTAAGCAGCAAGACGCCGCGCCCGCGCGAAACGCGAGCAATGGCTCGCTCCAACTCCGCGCGCGCCACCTCAATGTCGTCATGCCAGTCAATCGAAGCCGGTGTGACATGCAGCATTGGTCCTATGATCATTTCAGCGGCAGCAATGAACTCGCTGGCGAGGTGTCCATGGGTGACAATCACTCCGCCTATCGATGGCGGCGAGTCCGATTTGGATTTTTGCGCGTCGATGACTTTCATGTTTACGCTTCGCGGGATCGTTTTGAACTGAAGCCGCGTTTGTGAGAGTCCGCCTTTCGAATATCTCGATGCGTCGCGCGCGCGTCGAAACCCGCGCGGCGCAAGCGTCTGGTCAGCTCGTTAGCAATCATGACTGAGCGGTGACGGCCGCCGGTACAGCCAATGCCGACAGTAACGTACGACTTTCCTTCGCGTTGATACTGCGGCAGGAGGTAATACAACAAGTCAGCAAACCGTGTCAGTGTTTCCTCAACTTCAGGTTGATCTTTCAAATACTTCACGACCCGTCGATCGGCGCCAGTTAGTAATTGCAACTCAGCAACAAAGAACGGATTTGGCAGATGACGCACATCAAACAGCAGTTCCATATCTCGAGGAGTGCCGAATCGATGGCCGAAACTCAACACCTCGACGCGCATCGATCCTGCTTCTCCGCTGGGGCTGAACCTGTTGAGAATAAGCTTGCGCAAAGAATGAACCGTGTGCTCTGAGGTGTCGACAACCTCGTCGGCGAGCGCCCGCACTGGGGTCATCGTCTTGCGTTCGGCGCGAATTGCGTCAGGCAGTCCCCTGCCACGCTCGGCCGGATGTGGCCGCCGCGTCTCGCTGAAACGACGGGCCAGAATCTCATCAGAAGCTTCAAAGAACATTACCGATACAGTCAGCCGTTTGCGCAGGTCCTGCAACTGCTTGGAAAATTCGGCAAGGAAATGTCCCTCGCGGAAACTTATGACCAGGGCCGCGCGATCAATCCGGCCGCTTTCGTGATCGCCGGCGCGCACCAGCCGCGCAAATGTTGGGAGCAATGTCAGCGGCATATTGTCGACGCAGAAATAGCCCAGGTCCTCAAACGCATTAACGGCGGATGACATTCCGGAACCGCTCAGGCCGGTAATGATCACGATATCCGGCGCGTTTTGATGATGGCGCTTGTTTGGCGTCACGATGAAACGAACCTATCCCGCGTGCAGTCTAATCGAATCGTCGAGAGACTGCGAACCGCCGGCATCTTGATTTGAAAGTGGCACGGGCGGCTCGCCCGTGAATCACGCGCAGGATGCCCGTGCCACCTGCGAACCGCAAACGCGAAAAAGGAGCAACACCGGTGGCGCTGCTCCTTCCTGTAGTTCCGGCCAACGACCGAATCACGGTTCGATCAAGCCGAAGTTCCCGTCCTGCCGTTTGTACAAGACTCCGACGCGACTGGTATCGGCGTCGCGAAACACGATGAAATGGTCGGGTTTCGACGAAAGATCCAAAGCTGCCTCTTCGGCGGTCATAGGCTTCACGTTATAGCGGCTGGCATTGATGATCCGGACGGGTGCGGACGCGGCTTTCACGTTACCGTCAGGATTAGGAGCGGCGACGGAAGTCTTTATCGCCGTGTGTTTGCGATCGATGATTTTCTTTTTGAGCTTCAGCGCTTGTTTTTCGATCTTGCCGATCGCGCGGCTGAGCGCCATGTACATGTCCGCGTTGGTGTCGGCCGCCTTCAAAGTATGATCCAGCCAATGAACGATCAGTTCGCCTGTCTGTCGATTCTTTTCGACGGCGAGAATTACATGAACCGGCACATCCGTCCCATTAAAGATTGGCTGCAGCTTGTTGAATTGCTCCTCAACATGACGACGAATTGCGGGCGTAACTTCAACGTGACGACCTGTATATTCAAACGTCATTTTGTTCTCTGCCCTCCTGGAGCGCGCAGCTTCCGGTGGTTAAATCGTTCGGCGCGACAATTTGATTCCGTCTTTCACCAATATTTTTACCACTTGATCGTCAGTAATGGGATTGTAAGAGTCTTCTTCTTCTATCAATTTTTTGATCTTTAACTTAATAATTCGCGTTGAAACCTCTTCGCCCTCTTCATTCAGCATCCCCTCGGTGAAAAAGCGGCGCAGTTCGATAACCCCTTGCGGAGTATGCGCATATTTGCGATTGACCACGCGAGAAACCGTCGAAAGATGCATGCCGATGTCTTCGGCAATATCTTTCAACATCGTTGGCTTGATGTACTCGACGCCCTTATCCAGAAACTCTTTCTGCCGGTTCACGATCGATTCGACCACGCGATAGATCGTCTGGCGGCGATGTTCGATGTTGCGGAGCAAATCGACGGCCGAACGCATCTTCTCTTTAATAAAGTTCCGCGTCTCTTTGGTCGTCGTCCCCTGCGACAGCATTTGTTGATAAGTGGGATTGATGCGCAGGCGCGGACTGCCATCATCCGCAAAGTAGATCACGTATTCGCCGTTCTCTTCCAGCTTTTCGATATAGATTTCCGGCGAGATAAGAATAGGCTCTTCCGATGTGTAACGCCGGCCAGGATATGGATCAAGCGTGCGAATGAACTGCAATTCAGCCGCGAGTGTTTCGATGTCGATGCCTATCTGTTTTGAAAGATGCGGCAGTTTATGTTGCTGCAACTCGGGAAGATGATCGCGAATTAGCTGGGAGGCCAACCGATCAGTTTCCCCGCGCGCTTCGAGCTGGGCCATCAAACATTCACGCACGTCGCGCGCTCCACAGCCGATCGGCTCCAGACGGATCACGATCGCCCGCGCTCGTTCAACTACTTCTTCTGACCAACCGCCAAGCGCTGAAATCTCTTCGTTCGAAGCCGTCAGACGCCCATCAGGATCCAGGTTGCCGATCACGCATTCAGCCGCATCGCAAACTTCTACCTCCTGAGAATCCATGTGTAGTTGCCACTCGAGGTGTTCGCCCAACGACGGCGCCCTGGTCAGAAATTGTTCGAAGGTGGGCGCGTCTTCCTTGTATTCGAACTCCTGCGTTTTGTAACCAGGATCCAGGTAATCCTGAAACTCGCGTCCAAAATCCACTTCTTCAAAAGAATCGCGTGAAGCCTCAGGCGCAAGTTCCTCGCCGGCTTCCAGGCTCGCGCCTTCGGCGTCGGCATTGGCCGCAAATTCAGTTTCGGTTTCGGGTAAGAACGATGTTTCTGGCTCAATCTCTCCCGACCCATTCGAGGCAGACTCGCCGACTCCCGGCGCCGCAGCCTCAACCGCACGTGCTTCAAAGTTCTCGATTTCTCCACCGCTGGCCATGTGATCGAGGATCTTCTCAGCCAGCTCGCGCGCTTCTTCCTGGGTCGCGACTTCTTCGAGCACCGGGTTCTCAGTCATTTGCTGCTGAATCAGCTCAGACAGTTCCAGCGTGGTCATCTGCAACATCTCGATGCGCTGGCGCAACTGCGGCGTCAGGACGAGACGTTGGGAAAGACTGGTAGTAAGCCTAACTGACATACATCAAATGATTTCGCGCTTAAGTTGCCGGGGAAGTTTTCGCGGTTAACCGCTCGCAGGGATTATAACTCATGGCGTGCGGATTGCGTATCGGCATTTACATTCGAGAAGTGTCACGGGCGTCCCGCCCGTATGTCCACGCGCAGGATGCGCGTGCCACGATCACATTCGGAATTTTTCACCGAGATACAGACGCCGCACGTCTGCGTCCTCGGTCAGCGCGCGCGGCACACCCGAGCGAAATATTCTTCCTTCGGCCATTATGTACGCGCGGTCCGTGACACCGAGGGTTTCGCGCACATTATGATCAGTAATCAAAATGCCGATTCGATTCCGGCAAAGGGTTCGTCCAGCAGAATGAACTGGGGCTCAGTCGCCAGCGCGCGAGCAATTTCAGTACGCCGGCGTTCGCCGCCAGACAATGAATCGCCGCGCGTGTTGCGCACGTGCTCAATGCCGAACTCCTGAAGCAACTCTTCGACGCGTTTGCGTTGCTCTCTCCGGCGCAATCCGGTGGTCTCTAAAACGGCGAGAATATTTTCCGCAGCAGTCATCTTGCGAAAGATCGAAGGCTCTTGTGGGAGGTATCCGAGGCCAAGCCTCGCGCGCAGATACATTGGCAACTTCGTTACGTCTTCGCCGCTCAGATGCACCCTCCCGGCTTCCGGCGTCTCGAGTCCAATCATGATATAAAACGTCGTCGTCTTGCCGGCGCCGTTGGCGCCCAGCAACCCGACAACTTCTCCCGGCTCGACATGCAACGTGACATCATCAACGACCCGCCGCCGCCCATATGACTTACGCAAGCCGAAAGCAGCGAGGGCGCGGGTTGACGCAGTTTCACGCCGCGGCGATTCGTTCGCTCGCGCTTTGGGTTCTGGCGGAGAAATGATCGAGGCTGCTTCCATCAATTATTGAAAATACTCTAACCGCTCCGCGCCGCGCGAACAAACGCGGTCACGCGCGATGGATCTTTCCATCCAGGAGATAATTCGAGCCGGCTACAAGCATCGACGGCATAAGGTTGCACGCGGTCGATGGCGCCGGCAACGTTTTCCGGCGCCAGGCCGCCCGAAAGAAAAAGCTGCGGCACAAGCTCACGGGTCTTTCGCGCGATCTCCCAATCGATTATCTTTCCGGTGCCACCGCGAAGATTGTCATGAAAGGCATCGAGCATAATCGCATCAACCCGGTATTTGGTGGCCGCCGCTGGTTGAAAAGAATCACTGACGCGCAGTGCTTTGATGATCATGGTGCCGTTCAAGCGGGATTTTAGATCAGCGCAATACGCGACAGATTCATCGCCATGAAGTTGCACCGCATCGACACCTGAAGTGCGCACCTGTTCTATTAATGATTCCAGAGGCTCGTCAACAAAGATTCCGACGGCAACAAATTCGGTATTGCGCTTGAGACTGTCGATGATCTTTCGCGCCTGTTCGGGTTCGATGAATCGAGAACTCGGGCGATAGAAATTAAAGCCCAACATGTCGGCGCCCGCTTCAATCGCCTGGCGCGCGTCGTCGAAATTCGTGATGCCGCAGATTTTTATCTTGACCATTGATTGATTCGTACCACGAACCTTTGAATTGGACATGACGTTTAGCCAACGATCTCTGGCGGAGCCGCAAAGCTACGGTGAGTTGAAATAACGAGCGGATTGTTGACGAGCCGTTTATACCCTGCTATGCACAGGTTGTTGCATGGTAGGCGCGCTCAGTAGACGAAGCCTCAGCCAATAAGGCTTTGAGTGCATCTCCTGGGTTACCGGCAGTTATGAAACTTTCTCCTATTAGAACTGCTTGGTAACCCAACTCTTTGAGCTTTCGCACTTCATAACCAGAGCGAATGCCGCTTTCACTAATCGCCACGGTACCGGCAGGCAACAACTTCGCCAACCTAACTGAGGTTTCGAGTGAAACTTTAAAAGTCTTAAGGTCGCGGTTGTTGACGCCGATCAAATTGGCGCCAAC
>QHXH01000244.1 GCA_003222855.1 Acidobacteriota bacterium | reverse complement strand
CTGAAAATGTGCAGGCGAAGCAGTTATTAGGGCTGAGTTATTTCATGTTGGAGAACTATCCTAAGACTTCGCAATTGCTTTCAGATGTAATAGTCGCCAGGCCTTTTAATGTCGGTGTCTATTACACGCTGGCACTCTCTCTTATCAAAGAGGGGAAGAAAGAGGAATCCGATCAGGTGATCAAACAGATGGTCCTACTGGGTGGTGATAGTCCCCAACTTCACGTTGTACTGGGCCAGGCTTATAACGAACAGGGAGAGACGGCCAAGGCCCTGGAAGAATTGCAACTGGCTGCCACTTTGGACAGTAAATTTCCCATGGTTCATTACTATTCGGGCCTGGTCTATCTAAAGGGCGGAAAGTTCGACGAGTCAACCAGGGAGTTCGAAACTGAGTTGGCCTTGAATCCAGGTAACGTGCAGGCCAAATACCATCTGGGTTTCGTTCTGCTCGCCCAGCAAAAGACCGCCGCCGGCGTCAAAATAATGCGCGAGGTAATCCAGACCAAACCCGACTTCGCAGATGCGTATTACGAGCTCGGCAAGGCACTAGTGCAAGAGGGCGAGATCAAAGACGGCGTCGTTAGTTTGGAGATGGCGGCGAAGCTTCAGCCCGACAAGTCATACGTTCAATACCAACTGGGCAGAGCTTACCTCGCGGCTGGCCGAAAAGCGGAAGGCGAGAATCATCTGGAAATCTCACGCCAGCTGAAAGAGAAAGAGCGGCAACAAACGAAACCGTAATCTCGCAGCGCGGCAGAGCCGCAACCAAACGTTAGCTCCGTAGGAGCAGAATGTTTATAGCTACGGCGGTTAGAAACCAATCCCAAGCTCCGTAGGAGCGAAACCAAAGGCGCGAATACATTGCGCTCCTACGGAGCGGCAAACGTAAGCAGACGCGTGTCTATAAACATTTCATCCCTACGGGATTTATGTGTTCAAGAAACTTGCTCAAAAAACAAGAAGTTCGACTTTTGCGATGCAGAGAGGTGGCTAACTCTTGCCTGTAAGAATCGTCGCGGCTCTCATCACATCGTCCCTAATAATTCTCTTGGCAACACCTCCCTGGGTGATCAATGGTCAGGCAATCGATGTCCATTTTACCGACATTACCGAGAGCGCGGGCATCAAATTCAAGCACGTGTCATCCCCCGAGAAAAGGTACATCGTCGAGTCTATGAGCGGGGGCGTGGCGCTCTTCGATTACGACAACGATGGTTACCTCGATATCTACCTGGTTAACTCGCTGACCGTGGACATGGTGAAATCAAAGCAGAAGACGCGCAGCGCTCTTTATCACAATAACGGCGATGGCACATTTACCGACGTCACAGACAAGGCCGGTGTCGGCGATATTGGGTGGGGCATGGGAGTAACAATCGGCGATTACAATAATGATGGCTGGGACGATATCTACGTCACCTGCCTGGGGCCGAATCATCTGCTGCGAAACAATGGCAACGGGACTTTCACCGACGTAACGCAGAAGGCCGGTGTCGGCGATCCGCGTTGGTCAACCGGCGCCGCGTTTGTCGATTATGATAATGACGGCAAGCTGGATCTCTTCGTCTCTAACTATGTTGATTTTGACGTGAATAATTTGCCGGAGTTCGGCAAAGGACGCACCTGCCAGTTCAAAGGAGTACCCGTGCAGTGCGGACCCAGAGGCCTGAAGGGCGCCGGCGACAGTCTTTATCATAACAACGGCGATGGTACGTTCACTGATGTTTCAAAGAAAGCCGGCGTCGCTGACACGGACGGTTACTACGGACTGGGTGTAATTGCGAGCGATTTTGATGGGGATGGTTTGGTGGATATCTTTGTCGCGAATGATTCAACGCCGAACTTTCTCTATCACAACAATGGTGACGGTACCTTCAAGGATATTGGATTTCCCTCAGGTGTGGCGGTCAATGAGAACGGAAGTGAGCAGGGAAGTATGGGGGTGACGCTCGGTGATTACGATCACGACGGCCGGCTCGACCTGTTCATTACGAACTTCGACGATGATTACAATACTCTCTACCACAACGACGGCAAGGGTTCGTTCACCGATGTTTCTTACGCGGCTAAAGTGGCGGCGGTAAGTTTGCCCTACGTTGGCTGGGGCACCTGGTTTTTCGATTATGACAACGATGGTTGGCCCGATCTCCTGGTAGTCAACGGTCACGTTTACCCGCAGCTGCCCACCTATCGGCAGCGCAATTTTGTGCATCACAACAATCGCGACGGTACCTTTAGTGAAATCGGAGAACAACTCGGCGCGCCGTTCGCGGAAAAGCGTACGGGCCGCGGCGCCGCCTTTGGCGACATCGATAACGATGGCGACGTCGACGTGGTGATCAATGACCTTGACGGTCCTCCGCAGTTACTGAGAAACGACGGCGGCAACGTAAACAATTCCGTCCTGATTAAGACGATCGGCGTGAAGAGCAATCGCGATGGCATCGGCGCGCGAGTCAAAATTACTTCCGGCGATCTAACACAGATGGGCGAAGTCTACAGTGGCGGCAGTTATCTTTCGCAGAACGATCTGCGGTTGCATTTCGGACTCGAAAAGCGAACAAAGATAGATCTAATCGAGGTTCACTGGCCCAGCGGCGCCGTAGACAAAGTTACGAATGTCGGAGCGAACAAAATTCTTACGATCAAAGAAGGCCAGGGATTGGTTGAGCAAAAGGACTTAAAGAAAGGCGCAGCACCGTTACACAACCAGGAGCGGTAAGGTAAGCATTGTCTTTTGCGGCTTAGCCGCCTGATGTGCGGAAAGGCTTGCCTTTCCGGCGAACGCCGGAACTCTTAAAGGCTACGCCTGTGCTGAGGCGCAGCCTCGCCAGGATCATAATAAGGAGTGGTTTCGGAAAGGCAGAGCCTTTCCGCACATCAGATGGCAAAGCCATTTATCCTTGCCTGCTAGGAGTGATGAAAACTTTTTCTTCACAGCATAAAGTAATCGAGCCGGCGGCTGTGCTGTCGACACGCATTCCGCTTCGTCTGTGGCAGATCAGGATCATCCCGGCATTTCTCGCGCTCTTGCTAACCGTATCGTTTGTTGCGGCCCAGACAAATAACCTCCAGGCGCGCCTTGAGAATGTGGCGACGCTAATTCGTGATC
Organism: Acidobacteriota bacterium; assembly: GCA_003222855.1. Classification (GTDB taxonomy): domain Bacteria; phylum Acidobacteriota; class Blastocatellia; order Pyrinomonadales; family Pyrinomonadaceae; genus UBA11740. The sequence continues at coordinate 856 of QHXH01000244.1, read as the reverse complement.
ATCGAATTGCAGAAGCAGAGCAGCAACTGAACGGCATCTTGAAAACAGCGCCGAATGATGCTGCGGCCCTCAATCTGCTGGGTACCATTCGCGCTCAACAGGGAAGACTGAACGAAGCAGAAACGCTTCTGACGCGAGCGGCGAAAATTGATCCCACGTTTGTGCCGGTGCACATGAACCTCGCTTTTCTTTATGTGCTCAAGAATGTTCCCGAGAAAACGATTTCTGAATTGAAAGAAGTCGTTAACCTTGAGCCAGGAAATATTGAAGCGAATTACAAACTGGCGCGCTTGCTGCTGTCGCGCGGGCAAACAGACGAATCGATCGCCGTTATTGAAAAAGTGAAGGCGTCAACGCCGCAATCTGTGGTTTTTCTCACCTTGCTTGGCGACGCATATTTCAAAAAAGGCAATACGGAAAAGGCTGAAGAGAATTATCTGCTGGCGCGCGCCGCGCAGAACAGCAATGCGGACGCCATTCTGGGTCTGGCAAAGGTTTCGCAAACTCGCGCTGATGCTAAAACTACCTCGGCCTATATTTCTCAAGCTCGGGAAGTTGCCGGCAACTCTCCTGACCTTCTTTACAAAGTAGGAGTGGCTGCTCTGGGTCTCGGAATCCTTGACGAAGCCCTGTCGGATTTGGAGCAAGCCGTGAAACTTAAGCCGGACGAGCCTGCCTACTTGATCGCGCTGGGTGCGGCTCGGCTGAAAAAGCCCGATCTCTTTGCAGGCGAGCAGGCCTTTCAGCGAGCTCTCGAACTACAGCCTGACAACGCGCAAGCGCAGTTGTATCTAGGTTATGTCTTATACAAACAGAAAAAGTTCAGTGAAGCAAAAGGTTATCTTGAGAAAACCAT
>QHXH01000243.1 GCA_003222855.1 Acidobacteriota bacterium | reverse complement strand
CTCTGCCGTCTCGCCGCCCAGCAGCACACATCCATTTTCGCGGCAGCCGGTAGTGATGCCTTCGATGATGCTCCGAATTGTTTCCTGCGAGAGACGGCCGGTCGCAATGTAATCGAGAAAGAAAAGCGGCCGCGCGCCCTGGACCAGAATGTCATTGACGCAGTGATTCACCAGGTCGCGGCCAATTGTATTGTGAGTTCCAGTCGCGAACGCGATCTTCAGTTTGGTGCCCACACCGTCGGCAGAAGCGACCAGCACCGGCTGCCGCATGTCAGGAAAAGCACCGTCGAACATGCCGCCAAAGCTGCCGATGTCTGACAACGTGCGCGCATTGAAGGTGGTGCGCGCGAGCTCTTTGATTTTTTCAGTCGCGCGATTGGCAGCGTCGATATCGACGCCTGCGTCGGAATAAGTTGCTGGTTTCGTCATTCCACCATTTTGTCCAGCGGCTCTGCCGCCCGATGTGCGGAAAGGCTCTGCCTTTCCGTGCGTCATTTATTAATAGTTCTACCGGCGAGGCTGCGCCTCGCCGAGATCGAGGCGGAGCCTCGTCAAGAAATTGATGGAGTAATGACGGTAAGGCGAAGCCTTACCGCACATCGGACGGCAAAGCCGTAAAATCGCTAGCCTCACTTCTTCGACTTTTCGCTCTTTGGTTTCGGCGGCGGACCAAAATCTCCGTAAGCGATGAATCCCGATCGCGACGCATCATCCTTCTGTCCTTCGCGCCCAGCCCAAACATCTTCTTTCGTCTCTTTAGCAGTCTTGATGTCATAGAATTTTCCCGAATCAAGTTTGCCGTGCGTCGTCAAACTGATTTCACCCTGCAAGTCTGTGCGAAAGACTTTCGCGTGCATCGCCTTCAAACGATCGAGCACTGATTGCGCCGGATGCCCATAACGGTTCCACTCGCCGTCGGAAATGATCGCGGCTTCCGGTTGCACACGCTTCAGGAAATTCTCCGAAGTCGCGTACTTCGATCCATGGTGAGCAATCTTAATGACCGTGGCAGCCAGATTGAGATCTTTACCGAGCAGCCGGGCTTCGGTTTGTTCCTCGGCATCGCCCATGAAGAGCATCGAGAAGTCGCCGTAATCCAGGCGCAGCACAATCGAATTGGCGTTCGTGTCGTTGCCGCCGGCTTTCATTTGTTCCTTCGTGAAGAATGGTTCGCTCGGCGCCAGCAGGGTCACAATCGCGCCGCCGCCGAGATCGTATTTCTTTCCGGCAACGGCTTTCTCATATTGCGCGCCCGACTTTTGCAGCGCGTCTTTGTATTCGTCAAAGAAACTATTCACTGATTTTACTTTGCTCTTCTTCGCCGGAATGGGCGTCGGCGCCGGTTTCGATCCTTTTTTTACTGGCGCAGGCGACGGCGCGGGAGTCGAGAGATCGACGCCATTGTCGATTACCGTCCCGACCTTAATCGCGTTCATGACTTCGTCAGCGCCGCCGATGTGATCCGGATGCGGATGCGTGGCGATGAAATAATCCAGCTTGTCGATGTTGTAGCGCTTCAGCGCATCAAGAATGACCTTACCTTTGCCGGCGTCACCCGCATCGATCAAAACCGATTTCCCGGTCGGTGAAATAATCAGGACGGAATCGCCTTCGATTGGCCCAACATCGAGCACATGGACTTGCAGCTCACCGGTTGGTTTAGGCGGGCGTGAACGCAGCCACGGCAAGCCCCATTTCCAAAACGCTCCGGCGCTGCCCGCGATTACGAGCACCAGCACTGCAATGGCGCAGCCGCAACCCCGGGTCGAACGCTTCATTGCTTCTTCTCCTGCGGAGGGATTGGCTTCTTCTGCGTGATGGGGATTGCAATTATGTGTGGTGGATCGAATTTGTTGATTAGCGTTTGAACTTTGGGAATCAGATCGTGCTGGCCGCGAGCATAGGCGCGCAGCAATTTATCAGCATCGACTGTGCGCCAGACCGTTTCGTGCCCAATCACTTCGTCGATGCCCAGAAAAAGCGTGGCGCTCTTATTCAACTCGTCTTTGACGATTGGATGAAACTCGAATTCCTTGATCGAGTAGGCCGGCACTTCGGCAGCTTCGTTCCAGCTAATGCGTGTCCGGACCTTGCCGGAAGATTCGACGACCATCAATGTCAGTCGCAGTCCGACTAATTGCTCGCCAGATCGATTCGCAACCGCGCAGCTCAAGACATATTGATTCGCTTTCTTGAGTAGCTTGGGTTCATCAATCCGCGCGGGAAGATCAAGAACATCGAAGAAGAGAACTGGGCGGGGCCGCTCCTGTGGTGACGCCGCGCACGCAAGCCGCGGCACGCTCATCGGCGCAGCAAGCCACAAGCAGAGGATGATCAGCGCGACGACCGGGCCTTTTTTCATTGCGTTTGAGTATGCGACGCCGCAATTTTTCGCGCAACTGTAACGCAAGCTGTTAGCTTGCGCGGTTGTGCCGTAATCTGAACTCTCTGCGCCCCCTCTGCGATCTCTGCGGCTCTGCGGTGAGCTTACTGAACCGAAGACTCACCGCGGAGACGCCGAGGACGCTGAGATTTCGCGGAGAAAGATCAAATTGAGTCACTAGCTTGCGCGCAAACTAACAGTTTACGTTACAACTTCACCCGCTCAAGCACGAGCAATCCAATCGAGATTAGCGCCAGCACGTACATTACTGGATGAATATCGCGGCGGCGCCCAACCATCAGATACAAACCGACGTGCGCGATGAATCCCCAAAGAATTCCCTGCGTGATCGAGAAAGTGAGCGGAATCAATATCAATGTGAGAAATGCCGGGACGCCTTCCTCAATTTTTGAAAATCTGATTTGACCGACGGTGCGAAACATCGCGGCGCCGACTAAAATCAAAACAGCCGCGGTCGCGTAGGGCGGGACCATGCCCGCGAGCGGCGCAATGAACAGGCACGGGAGAAAGCACAACGCCGTGAATACGGAAGTTAGTCCGGTGCGGCCGCCCATCTCAATGCCGGCGATGCTTTCGATATAAGCAGTCCCCGACGACGTACCGGCCAGCCCCGCGCCCATCGTCGCCAGCGAATCAACAATCAATCCCTGTCGCAAATTGCGCGGATGTCCCTGCTCGTCGAGCAAATCTCCGGCGTGCGCGACCCCGATGAACGTTGAGATTGAATCAAAAAGATCCGTGAAGAGAATTGCGATGATCGAAGGAACTAGACTCAATTTCAACGCGCCGAAAATATCAAGTTTGAGAAAGACGCTTTTGAAATCAGGCAGAGTCAGTTTCTGTGCCGGCGCTGCTACCAATCCCAGTGCCCAGGCGATCACGGTGACGACGATTATGGCCGCCAGAAAAGCGAATGGGCTCTTCCGCGACATGAGCAGAATTGAGAGCGCGACACCCAGAATCGTGAGCAGCGCAGGCTTTCCGAGAGCGCCGATCTTAACCAACGTTACCGGATCCGAAACGATGAAACCCGCGCTCTTCAAACCAATGAACGTCAGGAAAATTCCGATGCCCGCGGCGGCGGCGATTCTGATTTCTGTCGGAATTGCTTTGGCGATCGATTCACGAATTGGCGTGACAGAGATCAGCAGAAAGAAAACGCCGGCCCAAAAGATTATTCCCAGGGCGGTCGGCCACGGCACTCCTTTTCCGAGAATGATCGTGTAAGTGAAGAAGGCGTTGATGCCCATGCCGGGCGCGACGGCAAACGGCAGCTTTGCATACAACCCCATCAAGAGCGTCATCGTGAAACAGATGATGACCGTCGCCGTCAGGACGCCACTGAATGCCATTCCCGTCTTACCGTCTGCTGAGAGGATTTGCGGATTGACGATGACGATGTAAGCCATCGTGAAAAAGGTTGTGACGCCGGCGATGGCTTCGGTCTTGAGATTGGATTTCTTGTCGGCGGATGGATTCATAACCACAGAGGACACAGAGAAAATCATTCAATGGGATAAGAAGAATATTTTCTTGGTTTATGTTCTTGTTCTTCTCTGTGTCCTCTGTGGTGAATATTATTGAGCCAATACGCTACGCAGTTCTCGCAGAGCCGTTTCAATATCAGCGCTCGCCACGTCGTAGTGCGTCACGGCGCGAATCGATGATCCAAATCCTGAGGCCAGCACGCCGCGCTCTCGCAGTTGAGCGCAGATCGCGTCGGCAGTTTGTCCGGTCTCGCTGACGTCGAAGATGACAATGTTGGTGACGACTTTCTCGGGATCGATTTGCACGCCCGGCAGTTCGGCCAGGCCTTCCGCCAGTCGTTTCGCGTTCGCATGATCATCCGGCAAGCCCTTCGGCGATTCTTCGAGCGCGATTAATCCCGCCGCCGCCAACACGCCCGCCTGTCGCATTCCGCCGCCG
>QHXH01000242.1 GCA_003222855.1 Acidobacteriota bacterium | reverse complement strand
ATGCCAAGGTCTTTTTTGATCGTTGGTTTTCCGCCGGCGGCGAACTTCGCTACAGCGCCGAGCGGCGTCGCCTTCGAAGCCTGACCGCCCGTGTTCGAGTAAACCTCGGTGTCGAGTACGAGAACGTTAACGTTCTGACCGCTGGCTAAGATATGGTCCAATCCACCATAACCAATGTCGTAGGCCCAACCGTCGCCGCCAACAATCCACACGCTTTTCTTGACTAATGCATCGGCCACGCCGAGCAGATCGCGAGCTTCTGTTTCACCGCGACCTCTTAGCTTTGCCTTTAACTCGGCAACGAGTTCGCGCTTGGCGCTGATCTCTTCCTGCGTGTCCTGATTGCCGTTAAGCAGTGAGTCGGCGAGCGAATCACCGATCAATTCGCGATAGCGCTCGACCAGGTGCTTCGCGTACGCGTGCTGATGATCGAACGAGAGGCGCATCCCAAGTCCGAACTCCGCGTTGTCTTCGAACAGTGAATTGCTCCACGCCGGACCGCGGCCTTCGCGGTTAATTGTGTACGGCGTCGTCGGCAGATTGCCGCCATAGATGCTCGAACAGCCGGTGGCGTTCGCGATGATCGCGTGATCGCCAAAGAGCTGCGTCATTAACTTGATGTAAGGCGTCTCGCCACAGCCTGAGCACGCGCCGGAAAATTCAAACAGCGGTTGCAGTAACTGCACGTCTTTAACTGATCTGAACGTGAGATTGCCGTTCCGATGAATTTCAGGCAGCGTCAGAAAGTAATTCCAGTTGACGCGCTCGCTGTCGCGCAAGGGCAACTGCGGTTTCATGTTCAGCGCTTTGCGTGAGACGTTGCTCTTGTCTTTCGCCGGACAGACTTCGACGCAGAGCTGGCACCCAGTGCAATCTTCAACTGCGACCTGGATCGTGTAGAGATGATCGGGAAGCTCGCGCCATTTGGCCGGCATCGTTTTGAATCCAGCGGGTGCATTCGCCAAATCTTCCTGCTTACAAACTTTCGCGCGAATAGTTGAGTGCGGGCAGACGAGCATGCACTTGCCGCACTCGATGCAGAGGTCCGGTTCCCAGACGGGAACTTCCTGGGCGATGTTGCGCTTCTCCCATTGGGCCGTCGCTACCGGATATGTGCCATCGACGGGAAAAGCGCTGACGGGAAGGTTGTCGCCATGACCGCTCAGGATTTCCATCGTAACGTTGCGGACAAACTCAGGCATTTGGTCCTCTTTGCTCGATTCAACTCTCTGTGAGTCTCTGTGATGAGTCTCTGCCTCTGTGGTGAACGTTTTCCTCGTCTCTTTACCACAGAGATACGAATTACCACAGAGTTCGCACAGAGAGACTTCAGCCGGAATCGAAATCTGATGCAAATGCTCAAGCGCCGCATCCACGGCCGCGAAGTTTTGCCGTACGACTGCCTCGCCGCGCTTGCCGTAGGTTTTTTTGATCGATTCCTTGATCTTTACGATGGCCTCCTCGCGCGGCAGTACGCCACTGATGGCGAAGAAACACGTTTGCATAATCGTGTTCGTACGATTGCCGAGCTGGTTCTCTTTAGCTACTGCGTAGGCATTGATCGAATAGACTTTGATCTTCTTTGCGATGATCGTTTCCTGAACGGATCGCGGCAGTCGCTCCCAAACTTCTGCCGGTTCGAATGGACTGTTTAGCAGGAGTGTGGCGCCTTGCTCGGCGGCCTCGAGAATCTGATAGCGCTCGAGAAAGTTAAACTGATGTACGGCGATGAAGTTTGCGCTTTGAATCAGGTAGGTGCTCTTTATCGGGTCAACTCCAAAGCGCAGATGCGAGACTGTCATCGCGCCTGATTTCTTCGAATCGTAAACAAAATAACCTTGCGCGTAATTCGGGGTTTCTTCACCGATGATTTTGATCGAGTTCTTGTTCGCGCTGACAGTGCCATCGGCGCCTAGGCCCCAGAACAGAGCGCGAACTTGCCCGTCCTGGTCGACACGGAAGTTAGAATCAAACGCCAGGCTGTTGAAAGTCACATCGTCCATGATGCCGACGCTGAAGTGGTTCTTCGGATCGTCTTTCGCCAGTTCATCGAAGACACTCTTGACCATCGCCGGCGTGAATTCCTTCGAGCCCAGACCGTAGCGGCCTCCGATGATGCGCGGCGCAGTGTCAGAAGCCCGACCAACCGGGGTCCCCACGCGAGCATCTCGCATGGGGTGGTCGATAGGGAGGGCAACTGGCGCGAGAAGCCCTTGCTTACGCGCGGGCTTCTGACACGCTTCATGAAACGCAGTGACAACATCCTGATAGAGAGGTTCTCCGGCGCCGCCCGGCTCCTTCGTCCGATCCAACACCGCGATTGCTTTCACCGATAAAGGAAGAGCCGCGACGAAATGATCGACGGAAAACGGCCGGTAGAGCCGAACCTTTAACAGGCCTACCTTTTCACCGCGCGCAGTCAGCGCTGCCACGGTTTCTTCGGCCGATTCGCAACCCGAGCCCATCATGACGATCACGCGCTCGGCATCAGCAGCGCCGACGTAATCGAACAGTTGATACTGCCGGCCCACGACCTGGGCGAATCTCTTCATGACAGATTCGACGATCCCGGGCGTGCTTGTGTAAAAAGAGTTGGCGCGTTCGCGCGATTGAAAGAACACGTCGGGATTTTGCGCGGTGCCACGCATCACCGGGTGATCGGGAGTCAGCGCGCGTTGCCGGTGAGCCTGGACCAGTTGCTCGTCGATCATCGCGCGAAGCTGGTCATCGGAGAGTTCTTCGATCTTCATCACTTCATGCGAAGTGCGGAAGCCGTCAAACACATGCAGGAAGGGAACGCGACTCTCCAAAGTTGCGGCCTGCGAGATCAATGCAAAGTCCATCACTTCCTGGATCGAATTCGCGAACAGCATTCCCCAGCCCGTCGATCGCGTGGCCATTACATCGCTGTGATCGCCAAAGATCGAAAGCGCGTGGGTGGCGACTGCGCGCGCGGCGATATGAAATACGGTGCTGGTTTGCTCGCCGGCAATCTTGAACATGTTGGGAATCATCAGAAGCAGGCCCTGGCTGGCGGTGAAAGTTGTCGTCAGCGCGCCGGTTTGCAAACTGCCATGAACGGTTCCGGCGGCGCCGCCTTCGGATTGCAGCTCGCGCACGATCGGGGTCATGCCCCAAATGTTCTTCTGATCTTTCGCGGCCCATTCGTCCGCCTGTTCACCCATGGCCGACGAAGGCGTGATCGGATAAATCGCGATTACTTCGTTTGTTTTGTACGCGACGTGGGCAGCGGCTTCGTTGCCATCGATGGTGACCATGCGGTTGGTCATTTTTTTAAGATAGCTCCTTGCTCGATCCGCTCGGTGTCAGAAGCCCGACCGTAAGGGAGGGCCACTTGACTAGAGTTGCCCTTGCTTACGCGCGGGCTTCTGACACGTTCTCCGCTTACAAATATCGCCGCCGGCGGCCCCTCCGACTGAACCGCCTGCGGCGCACACAAGGAAGCTTTGCGTCTGATCCCGGGGATCGATCAGTTGACCTTCACGTTGATTTGTTTAGGTCTGGCTTCCTCGTTTTTTGGCAGCGTTATTGTGAGCACGCCGTCTTTGAACTCAGCGTTGATCCTGGCAGCGTTGACATACAAGGGAACGTTAAAGCTGCGCATGAACTCACCATAATGCCGCTCGACGCGATGATAATTTTCGCGGTCCGTTTTCTCTTCAAACTTGCGTTCACCACGCAAGATGAGCACGTTCTGCTCGAGTTTTACTTCCACGTCTTCCTTCTTGACCTCTGGTAACTCAAACTTCATCACCAGTTCCTTTTCGGTCTCGAAGCTATCGCACGGAGGAACCCATGCTTTGAGCGGCCACTCTTCATTTCCCACCATGGTCCGCAGCATTGGCTCTTCTAACAGACGCTCCGTGCGATTTGGGAAAAGACGGAACGGATCGAGAGACATGAAGTCTTTAACAGGAATCAAAACATTCCCAGTGTTCATGATCACTTCTCCTTTCATTGGTTCCGCCCTCATGTTGATTGCTATTTATTCTTACGGCGCGCCCACTCGCGCTCTTTCAGTCGACGTTTCGCTGACAGTCTTTCGACCTTTGCGCTTCGAGCTGGCTGATCTTCCCTTGCAGCCAACTCTTCACAACGTTCTGCATTTTGGACTCGTTGCCCTCCATCTCAAGCTCTTCAATCGTGTTGCCGGTTTCAT
>QHXH01000241.1 GCA_003222855.1 Acidobacteriota bacterium | reverse complement strand
GCGAGGCCCAGCAGAAATACACGGTGGCTGACATTCAAACTCGCTACGACGCGCTGTTGCCGAAGATTGAGAAGAAGCGAAAAGATGTAAAGAAAGGCCGCTTCTCGTTAGGCGACGAGGTGCTGAACTTGCATCTCGACAAGAGTGCCGATGCGATCGTTTTCATTCGCGGTCAGGGGCAGAAACTAACCAAAGGTAAGACGGCTTTTACACTCCTGGTGGGCGGGCTTCCGGCGTATTTGCAGTTGATGATCGGAGTCGTCGATGCCCATACGGGCGAGGTGCTGGTTTTCACTAATCCGCTCACGCGCGGCGACGCGACCAGCGCGAACGACAAGGGTTTGCTGAAGGCAATTGAGAATTCTTTGAAGAAACTTCCCGACTAGCAATTGTTGTCAGGACATTCATCTCATGGTAAGCGTGGTGAGATTGCGAAGCGTGGTTTGAGATTTCGGCCTTTCGTTGCCATTTCTAAATCCGAACTGAAATCTTTGCCAAACAGGAACGCGGTAGGGGTGCAGTTTGATTTTCGGAGTGTCTTATTCACACCGTGGCTTCAGCCCGGTGACTAGCAGTGGTTTTAGATATGAAGAACCGTTTCAACGGTTTTCTTTCGTAGGTTGGATGAAAGCCGTTGAAACGGCTGCTTGGGTTGCACAAGGTCTGCCGATCACCGGGCTGAAGCCACGGTGTGAATGAAAGGAGAAACTGCAGCCAGAAGTTCATCAGAGCGTCAATCCGGCCCGCAAGTCTGCATGTAAGAGTCGATGAAATAGATGCTCGCCGGCTTCGCGTCTCACTGAAAGCCGTCCGGCCTTATAGGCGCGCGATCGCAAGCCGCGCTGCACTGACTCGCAGATGTCCAGATCTCGAAAATCACCTCTGTGCGATCGACTGCGAGCGGCCGCACTAGGTTTGTATCCAACATTCCTTCGTACCAATTCATCATGAAATTTGGATAGAGCCAATAGTAGAGGGCGCGTTTGCCGGTGCGCACAGCGTTGACGCCATCATCGTCGCCTTCGGCCATCGGACTCGACTGGAGGCAGAAGTGCTCGCCGTTTTCAATACTGTAATTGCTATAGTTAAGAACGCTGTCGAGACCCTTGTGCAAGTGAGGCACGTGATAGCCGCCGTCGAGATAATTATCGACAAAGACTTTCCAGTTGCAGTTGAGAGTGTAGCGGCGGCTCTCGACCCAATGAAGATCGCCAAGATGCAGTTTCTGAAATTGATCGATTAGATCGATGCCTAAAAACTCGTCCAAATCAGCGTTTGATTCGTTTAGATGGTCTCCTTCCAACTTCAGGAACACCCACTTCTCCCAAGTTCCGATGCCGATGGGAACTAATCCGCTATTCGCTCGATCGAAATCGCAGACGCCGCTGAAATCGGGCGTCCCTTTCAGTTCGCCTTCCAGCGAATAGGTCCAGCCGTGATAAGGACAGCGCATTTGCGCGGCGTGGCCTTCGGCGTCAGTCATCACCGCGGCCGCATGATGGCGGCATACGTTGAAAAAGCCGCGCAACTCGCCGTCGCTACCACGAACAACCACGATTGGTTCGCCGGCGATTTCAGTCGTTACATAATCACCGGGTCTATTGAGCTGATCCACCCGCGCTGCAATTTGCCAGGAACGACTGAATACGGTTTCCTGTTCGAGTTGGAAGACGCGATTGTCCGTGTACCAGGATGAAGGAATCGTCGACGCTTCGGCGAGCGGGGTGTCGGGGTCGTAGCTTTCGATGATTTCTCTTAGTAGCATTGTTATGCTGGATAAATTTACCGCGGAGGGCGCTGAGGTTTAGCTGAGGCGCGCGGAGTATTACGTCTGCGACCTCTGCGAAGAACTCTGGAACCTCTGCGGTTAACGTTCTACAAAATTGGTGTTGCCGTCTTATGTTTCGGATTATAAAAAGGGGTCTTAACAACACGCGCGGCGACGCGGTGCCGCACAGCTTCGACCGTGATTTCGATCTCGACGTTTGAACCAGGCTTTGCGAATTCACTTTTCAATGTCGCGAGCCCGATCATCTTTTTCAAAACGGGCGACCAGGTCGTCGAAGTTGCTTTGCCGATTTGCTTGTCGTGCTTGAAGACGGGCACCGCAACCCGCGAAGCGATCGGCGAGACGGCCGGTGGCAAACCCACGGCCTCGTAATGCCGCTCGACTTCGATCCAATCGACCTCGAGACCGACGATTTGTTTTTCCAGGCCGCGTTTACTTTCGCGAATCAAAGCCTGCTGGCCGACGAAATTGTTCTTGTCCAGACTTACCAGCCGGCCGAGTCCCATCTCAAACGGCGAATACTTCTGCTCATCAATGAGCGCTTTCTTACTGCTGTTGAAATCGATATCGATCAAAAGCAGTCCGGCTTCAATGCGTGCGACATCGAGTGCCAACATGCCCGCGGGTTTGATATCGAACGGCCGGCCGCGTTCCGTCAGCGCGTCCCAAACGCGCAGCGCGTCGCTCGCATCGACCCATACTTCGTAGCCCAGATCGCCCGTGTATCCGGTTCGAGAAATATCAACCGGCACGCCGGCAATCGATCCGTGCGTGACGCGAAAGTATTTCAGATTCTCGATCTCGGCGTTGGCGACTGATTTCAATAACCGCCCCGAAGTCGGACCCTGCAACGCCAGCGCCGCTACGCTCTCTGAAATATCTTCCAGGTGTAGGTCGAGCCCGATCGAATTTTGTGTGAACCAGCGCAGGCTGGGATCTGCTGCCGTCCAGCGATAGACGTTCTCTTCGAGGCGCGAAACCGTTCCATCATCGATGACTTTCCCGTGTTCGTCGCACCATGGCGTGTAAACAACCTGGCCAACCGAAATTTTGTGGACGTCCCGCGTGATGATTCGATCCACGAGGCGGGTCGCGTCCCTGCCCGTTACCCGATATTTGAAGAGCGGCGAAATATCGATCAGCGCCGCGGCGTTGCGAATCGCGTTGTATTCGTGATCGTGATGCGTTTCGTAGGCGCTGACCGTGTAGTAGCCCGACCATTCCCGATAGTTCAGGCTCTCGCATAGCGCGAGCGTTCTTTCATGAAATGGAGTTCCAACCGGCATGGTTTCGAGGTTAAGAGTTCAAACTTTAGCTTCAGCTTCCAATACAAACAACCTGAAGGTCGCACTCTGAAGTGCGTTTGTCACGGCGAGCGATTATAATTATGCTGACAACAACCGAGCAAGAAAACCACTGGGGCGCAACCATCCTCGGTTGCCTGACTCTAAGCAAGCGGGACGCTTGCGCTCCAGTCATTCTTTTACAATTTGGCCCCCGCTTGATACATGTTTTACGAAAGAGGGGGACGTTATGAAGAGAGCATCCGAATTCAGCCGCGCTGTTTGCAGCGCGATCGTTTCCGTAGCAATCCTTGCGGGCGCCGCGCATGCACAAAAAGCCAATCCAAAAAAGATTGCCGAGGCGTCACGCGATGCGCAAAAAGCCGCGGACGCATTTACTGAAATAATGAATGTGCCCGACCGCGCAATTCCACAAAAGCTCCTGGATAAAGCTGAAGCCATCGCCGTTTTTCCTGATGTCATTAAGGCAGGATTCATCGTCGGCGGTCGCGGTGGTCATGGTCTGATTAGTCGCCGAATCAAGAGTGGCTGGGGCGCGCCCGCGTTTTTCGATCTTGGCGGTGGGAGTATCGGCTTGCAGATCGGCGCCGCCAAGACTGATTTCGTTCTGTTATTCATGAACGATGAAGCGCTCGGAGGTTTGCTTAAGGACAAATTCGAAATCGGCGGCGAAGGCAGCGCCGTCGCTGGTCCAGTCGGGCGGTCGGCCTCAGCTTCGACCGATGTGCTGCTTAAGGCGGGAATCATTTCTTACTCGCGCAGCAAGGGACTGTTCGCCGGCCTCGAGATTAAGGGCGTTGTGATCAAGCCGGATGACGACGAGAACATGGCAGTCTATGGAACCAGGGCCCATGAGCTGTTGTTGCCGGGCTCCGCCATGAGTTTGGCGAAAATGCCCGCCGGCGTGAGAATTTTTCCGCGCACCCTGGCGCGCTATTCGTCGAGGCATTGATGGATCATAGCAACAGTTTAGAGGGTGGACTTGTCCGCCATACGAGCGCGGGACAAATCCCGCATCTAAACCAAATCAAATGGAGTAAACGATGAATCGATTCGGCAGGAATACGCATTTCATTCTACTTAGTGTGTTGTTTACGCTCGCGTTGAGCACAACTGCGTTCAGCCAGACCAGTCGCGAACGGAACGCAAAGAAATCGCGGGCCGCCGCCGCGCAATCAGATAAGGCCGCGCGCGTATTCAGTCAGATCATGGCGACGCGCGAGAAATCGATCCCGCATGACTTGCTCGATCGAGCTGAAGCCGTTGCAGTTTTTCCTGGGGTTATTAAAGCCGGGTTCATCGTGGGCGGCCGGGGCGGCAGCGGCGTGATCAGCCGTCGCGTTGCAAATGGCTGGAGCGCGCCCGCGTTCTTCGATCTCGCCGGTGGCAGTATCGGTTTGCAGATTGGCGCGTCGTCGACAGATTTTATTCTCCTCTTTATGAACGAGAACGCCGTTGATAGCCTGCTCGGTGACAAATTTGAAATCGGCGGGGAAGGCAGCGTGGCGGCGGGGCCGGTGGGCCGATCGGCGAGCGCCTCGACCGACGTGAAACTCAATGCGCAAATTCTTTCTTATTCGCGCAGTCGAGGCGCGTTCGCGGGCCTTGAGTTGAAAGGCGTGGTTATCAAGCCCGACAACGAAGACAATCTGCAAGTCTATGGGATGACTGCGCGCGACATCCTGACTGGTACGAATAAGATTTCGATGAGCCAAATGCCCGAAGGCGTGCGAATCTTTCCGGAGACGCTCGCCAGGTATTCGCGGCGGAGATAACTGAAGCGACCGGCGCGGCTGCCGTCTTAAGCCAGCACCTTCTTGCCGATATTGAATGCGGCGGTGAATTCCGGCAATCCGTGACTGCCGCCGTTCACCAGTTTCCGCGCCTTCTTTAGGTCTCCCTTAGCGAGTGCCTGTCGAATCGCTTTCTCTTGAGATTTCAAGAAACTCGCCAATAACTTGCCCGCAATTTCCGGATCGTTCGCCAATTTCGGATTCGTGATCAATTGATCGCCGAGCCCAATTGCCTCGCCGTGTATCCTGTAGTTGTTGCGTCCAGTCAATTGAATGTAGCCGCGTCCTCGAAAGTTCGCTCCGTCCGGCGGACCCTGATTACCCAGGTCCTTTCGGTTGTCGTACAGCGAAAATGGCGGACCACCCGGCGGCGTATTGAATTTGGATTGGAATTCACTTAACGGAGTAAAATTTCCTGTCTCGGCGCGGATCGTCGCGAGGGCCATCAGGATCATGTCTAAGTCGCCCAGACCGGCATCCTCAAGGGCCTTTAGGACAAATGATAAGTTTTCCTCGATGTTCTTGACCGGAACGCCGGGAAACATTTTGGCTACCGCGCCGACGCCGACCTCCGGCACCTCGTCTAAGCCGTCGTCACTCGTGTCGTCGATATCTGTCGTTGTGCCTGTCTTCGCAGCATCGCCGGTGGTGCCATGGCCGGCCTTCGCTGCCGCGCGTATCGCGGCGAGAGTCGCCGGTCCAACCAAACCATCGGCGCCCAGTTTCTTGCTTTTTTGAAAAGCAATCACCGCGGCGAGTGTTCCGGGGCCAAAATGTCCATCGACACCTTTCGGATCAAAGCCCAGGCTTTTCAGTTTCTGTTGCAGGTCCTGTACGGCCGGACCTGATGAGCCTTGTTTTAGTGTGGGCATATTATGTCCTTTGTTGATTCCCTTGCGAGACTTTTACCGATGAACTAAATCATCGTAAACGGCGGCAACTCCGGAACTCATTAACGAGGCATCGTACCTTTGAGTAGTTCGTTTGTAAAAACGAGTGAAACCGAAATTAGTTCGCACTTCACGCTCTCTAATTAATTCACTGCGGTTTGCGATCGTTACCGAAAACGGCAGCCGTATTCCCGTGCCTTTGATCGGGAGCAATAGTTTGAACTGTACGGAACCAACGTCTCCTTTAGTGTTCGGCAAAACAGTTCCATCCAGCGCAAAAGCATTGCCCGTGGCGCGTTCGAACCTGCCGGCTATTGAGAATATCGGCTGGCCCACGCCGGAAATGTCCGTCAGAGGCGCATCGAATTGGCCGGCAAAAACAAAGTCGCGGATCCGCTTCACGTTGAGCGCCGCCGGCTTTTTGTTGTACATATTTAATGAGGCATTGAAGGTAAGATCCATTCTTCGGATGGTGCCCTTCTCGGCGATGAAGTTAAAGCTCGACGTGTCCGGAGCATTTACCTCTCGGTGGTTGGTGTACTCAAACGCCATAATTTTCCCCTTGGCGATCTCGTCAAGAAGTTTAGTCTTGGCATTCAGGTAACTATTCAAAGACTCCGCGAACGATACGATGTGGTTGCGAGTGTCACCCCCGATCTTATCGATCGAGAGAAGCCCTATCTGCGGCCGAATGATCTTTTCCACAGCTTCAATAACCGTCGTTGGCAGAGTACCCGCCACAGGTTGGACGGCTCTAAGTTGGGTGTTCGTTTCTTCCAACCATTTTTGCAGCACCGGATCTTTGAATCGAGCTGGAATTAGTTTCGGGGGACAAGGAGGTACTAAAGCAGGGTTTTGACATTGATTTGGATCCAAATGCGCTTCTTCGATCAGGGCCGCTCTTAGCTTGACGGCCGCGTTCGTATAGTCGATCTGGTTTTTGTCCACCAGGGTCTGCCATTTGTTCGCATACTTCTTGTTCCTGGGGTCACGATCGCTAACGAATTCGTAGCGCGCGGAGAAAGCTGAGACCTGCTGTGTGCTTCCAGTAAACACTCCTGGTTGACTGCCTCGGCTGGCGTCAAACGAAACTCCAAACGAGGTCTTTCGCAAGAATTTTGTGAACGGATCCTTCTCGCTGATATCGTAGGACGTAAAATATCCGGTATTGTTCAGCGCGTGAATTATTCCCAGAGGATTGAGACGGAAATTGATCGTAGTCCCGCTGGTTGTGGCAGTTGCGGCTCCATTCTCTATGGCCGAGGAGAGAACTGCGGGTGTCCCTCCTTTGACGACCAGTGAGGTCGTACCTTTCGTCTGAGCATCGCTACCGATTTGTATGTCAGTACGTTTGTCTTCAACGTCGCCGAGAGTCTTCGCTTCTGCGATGATATTTACGATGTAGTCCTCCGCGCCTTCCAGTCTAAGGTCGGCACTCGGAAACGGAGCTGGCAACCCGTTGCCTAGTTTTTCATCCGCCACATCACGTACCAAAGAGCAGAGCTGCTGTTCGCGAACACTAAAGCTAGTTGGGGCCTGCAGGACCAGCGCACAATTCAAGCTGGTGGATGAAGCGGGCGGCGGTGCGGCAACGGCTGCGCTGCCCGGCGCGGGCACAGCCGCAGGCGGTAGAGATGAAGCTGTAGGGGCAACGCTCGTCCTCGGTACTGAGACCGCGGGTGATGACGATGTGGTGGGCGCAAGAGTCGTAGATACTCCATTTGCGTTGGGATCGTTAACAGCCTGCGATCCGCTTCCATCTCCATTCCTGTTCCCAATAGTCGCGACACTATTTGCGGCTGAGGTTGAAGTCTTGTCAGTCGCAACTTCTCCTTTTAACGCTTTCTTTTGCGATGCAATCTGATTGTCCAGTTCGGTAATCTGTTGAGTAAGCTTTTCTATCTGATTGCTTTTAAGACTTGCCGAGACGGACTTGAGATAACTCTCTGCCTCGCCCTTCTTTTGTCCTAATAAGCCTATTAGATCAATCCGCTGCTCATCGATGTTTTCCCTGTGCGTCGCCTGCATTGACGAGGGAACAACTGTCGCCTCAAGCTTTGCGATGTTGCTAACTAGTGTCTTAATGGCGTCATCAAGATTTCCGCCCTCTTGTGCAAACGCAGTGAAAGAAACTGAAAGCAACAGCGTGACAATAGTGAGACTTAAGGTGGTGGTTCTCATAGGGGTACTCCTCTTGTTTCAGGTGCCAGGCCCGCCCATTTGTGCGAAAATCAATTCGAATATCGATAGGCCATAGTTCGTGAATCCAGAAGCCTCTTCTCAAATTGCGGACTACGGATTCACACCAGAAAAGTGTATGTCTTGGTCTTTGGTGACATGCCAGCCTGTTTGTAAATCCGTTGACTCTTGCCATCTTCGTATCCTTCTACATTTTTCAAAGCGACCGTATAACTCCCTCCAGTACCACTGGGATTGCTGTAGCCGAAGACCATGAGGAGATGCGTCGGAATTGGGAATTGAAGAGTTTCCCCTTCTTTCAAAGTCACCGCTGGTGCGCCCTCCAAACTATAGGTGACCATATGATTCGTATTTGTGGCCGTGACAGTGA
>QHXH01000787.1 GCA_003222855.1 Acidobacteriota bacterium | reverse complement strand
TTCGATAGCATTGATAACCAGATTCAAAATGGCATCCTCGATCTGCGCCGCGTCCGCGTGCACTATTAGATCTTCCGCCGGAGCTTCAAATTCTATGTGGATGCGGCGGCCGCGAGCAGCAGCGCCAATCGCTTGCGAGCGCGCGACCGTGACGACTGTCGTCGTCAACTCAGTTAGCGAAGTCTGCGCCGGATTGAGCGCCCGCGGCCGCGCGCGATCCAGCAGCGCGCGCACGGTGGCATCAATCCGCTCAACTTCGTGGCGAATGCCTTCGAGGGCTTCACGCTCCGGATCATTTTTGTCGCGGCGCCGAATCAAGATATCCACCGTCCCTTGAATTCCAGCCAGGGGGTTTTTAACCTCATGGGCCAACCCTGCCGCCAACTCGCCCACGAACGATAGTTGCGCCGCGCGTTGGAGTTCAGCTTGCAAGCGGTTACGTTCCGTCACGTCCGTATTGACGACCATTTTTTGGAAGGGCTGCCCCTGCTCATCGCGCACCAGCGTCCAACGTGTCTCGACGATCAGTTCTTTTCCATCCTTGGTAACTTGATTGAATTCACCACGCCACTCGTCATGTGCCAGCAAGAGCTTTTGTGCCTCGCCGTAGTTCGGAGGAATTCGCTGAAACAAAAAGTCGGGCGTCTTCTTGCCGATGACCTCATCGGCGCGCCAACCGTACAAGCGCTGTGCGCTCTTGTTCCAATAAATAATCCGATCGTCCATGTCACGAACCAGGATTGCGTCCTGTGACTTGTCCAACAGATCCGCCTGCTGCCTGACTTGTTCTTCGGCGAGCTTAAGCTGAGGGAACGATGGTGGTATCGACCCAATAGATGCTCCCGTCCTTGGCCCGATTGCGGAGTTCGCCTTGCCAGACGTGTCCGGCGGCAATCGTCGTCCACAGATTGCGGATGAATTCTTTCGAGTGATAACCCGAATTGATTAGGCGGTGGTCCTGACCCAGCAATTCTTGGCGCGAGTATTTCGAGATGCGACAAAACGCATCGTTCACGTAATTAATGATGCCACGCTGATCGGTAATCGCGACGATCGTCGATTGATCGAGCGCGAATTTTATGTCGGCAACTTCTTTGAGAGATTGAGTAAGCGCAGCTTCGCTCTCTGATTTGGCTGTGAGTTTCTCGGAAGTCTTTGGCATCGAGGTGAAAACCGTTCAATGAGCCAGTAAAGCTGGCGACAGAAGGTCATTATACAGAACCGCTCGCAGCAGCGAGCGGGTAAACCTTCGGCAGATTCCTAATGTCGTGTTCCTGAGGCGGGACTTAATACTTGCGAATACCAGAGACGACCATCCTATGACACTAGTCAAGCTGATTGCGGAACCATGCTGATCTCTTCCAGCTTCTTCAGCCGATAGCGCAGTTGATCGCGCGAGATACCCAACATTTCCGCGGCTTTGGTTTGGTTGCCGCCGCTCCGCTCGATCGCCTGGCGCACCAGAGACATTTCCACCTCCTCGAGCGACACACCGCCGGACGGCAGGTGAAATGGTCCTGCTCCATGACCGTCATGCGACCCGTGATCGGATGAGCCGCCTGAAACTGGGCGAGGAATGTACTTCATCGTAATCACGTCGTCGTCTTCCAGGATGATAGCGCGCTCGATCACATTGCGAAGTTCTCGCACATTTCCCGGCCAGTCATACTGAAGAAAAGCTTTTGCCACTTCAGGAGAGATTCCAGTAATGCGTTTGCGCAGCCGTTCGCCAAAAGATTCGATGTAATGATCGGCGAGCAGCAGGACGTCGTCGCCACGCTCGCGCAGCGATGGGATATCGATCTGAATAACGGACAAGCGGTAATAAAGGTCGAGCCGAAAACGTCCATTCTCGCTTTCCCGTTTCAAATCGCGATTGGACGCCGCAATGATGCGCGCGTCGAAGGGAATATCTTTCAAGCCGCCTACGCGCCGAAAGGCACCTTCTTCGAGGACGCGCAGCAACTTTGCTCCTTCAGCTTGCTCAAACATCCCTTCCTTGCGCGCCTTGGCGTCGGTGAAGGCGCCTTTTTCGTAACCGAACAACTCGCTTTCGATCAGCGTACCCGGCAATGCCGCGCAATTGATTGCCACGAATGGTCCATCGGCGCGATTCGAATGATAGTGAATCGCCTTCGCCACCAGATCCTTGCCTGTGCCCGATTCGCCCTG
>QHXH01000240.1 GCA_003222855.1 Acidobacteriota bacterium | reverse complement strand
AATCACTCCTTGCCACTTGAAGACGCCATCAGGACGCGTAAACCCCCAAAATTCCCAACACGCTCCAAGCAGCGAGGCCAAACCTACAATTGACAGAAGAAAGTCAACCATAATTAACCTCCGGCCGATCGTTCAGTCTTCCGAAATGAAAGGTTACAGATAAAGCCGTTGCGCAAAAAACGAACTGTTTTGCGGCTGCATGTTAACGCCGAGGGTGGATTAAGGCAAGGGGATTTGAGGGCGAATCTGTGTCTACCTGGAATTGTGACCAGGCAATTCAAGGACGAATCGACACAAACCTATCGCTCAGGATTGTTTTCGTGTGCTTTCGTGGTTCGCTGTCTTCCTGGTGAAGCCCAACCAGAAACTGACACGAAAACCATCACCGACCGCGGCGCGAGTTCGTGCGGTTCATTCCTCATCAATCGTCAAAGCGCCCACCAGATAAACAATCTCGCCATCCGCGGACTGGAGCAGGATGCTGTATTCACCGGCAGGAGTGTTGCGGGCGACGGTGATTTCAAAACTGATCGCCGGGTAAGGCGTGTCGAATTCTGCGTCGCTCACAGTGTCCGTGTCGATGCTGATAAAAGGCGAAGTACTCGAAATGCCGCCCCGTGGTACTTCGTCGATTCCCTCTCCCGCCACATAGACGGTGAATTTCCTGCCGGCTCTTAAAGGCAGAGCGACTGTCGATAGCTCGCCGTTCATACCGATGAGCCGCGGGGTCAGCGCCGGCGCAAGGTTGGGCGAGACGAAGAAGCCGAGCGACGTTGCCTTGTCGGCGAACACCGGAATCAACTGGCTCGCTGCACGCATGGCCACATGGGTCCGAAACGGCGGTGTGGTATCGACTAACAATCACGTGATAGCTGCCGCGCGGCAAAGCATCGATGCGATAGTCACCGGACGGGAGGGTTATCCCTCCGGCAATGACGCGTCCAGTCAAAGCGTCCTCGACAAAGACGTGCGCGCCGAAAATTGGTTGCGACTGTCCGCCGACGGAATTCGCGATCAATCGTCCAAACAACGATCCGGTTCCGGCTCGCGATCCATACAATGCCCGCGCTCCCGCAATGTCATCTTCGGACAATGTTCGTTGCGTGAATGCCGGCAGATTGTAGAGACCATTCATCGCCTGCCGCGGCTGCATGGTCGCGCCGAGAATCGCCGAGTGCTCGAGCCCGAGCAGGTGGCCGACTTCATGCGTGAAGGTTGATTCCAGATCGTAGGTGCCGGGCGTTCCGTCACTCGAAAAAAGCACATTTGGATTTAAAGCGATGTCCGCTTCGGTGATCGCGCCGGCGTCTGAGAACACGCGCGTGCGGCCGGGATTGTCCTGCGAATCAAACGCGGCCGAATTATCGGCTGAGACTGTGATCAGATTGATTCGATCGCCGGCATTCGGTGGACTGATGGTCTGAACAGAAGAACTGGTTTCGAAAAATTGGACGTTCGAAACGCTCGACCAACGCCGCAACGCGCGACGAGCAGCGCCGATGACGTCGGTGCCGGCTTTGATGTTAGCGGGTGGGGATGCCAGCGAAGTGGAAAACGCAATGATGATTGGTTGCGTCAACCAACGCCGGGCAACAATGCCGGAGCTGTCACGATATTGGAGAGTGTAGGCGCGCAGCTCCGCGCGCGCGCTGAACAGCGCGAGCAATAGAAGGATGGCACTGAGTCGCTTCCCAGTCATCGGTGGCAACCGGGTCAGTAGCCCGACCACAAGGGAGGGCATGTTATCTGCTGGTACGCCCGCGACTTCACGCGAGCAACAATCATGAGTAAGTGTAAAGACTGCACGCCGCCGGGGCGCGCCCTGGGAGCTAATCTTATCACACGCCGGATAGCAATCGTCGTCGCATTTCATGCGCGGCTGTACTGGTTCAATTTGAGCGGAGGCCGGCTACTTGCTACTGGCAGCGCGGGCGCCCTCACCCGCCTGAGCCGAAGACCATGCTTCTCAAATGCCAAGTAAAATCTTATGAAACGAAATCTTCGCGCTGCGCGCTCAGTGCGGGCGAGGGCGCCCGCGGTCCCAGTAAAGCGGAGCCTCGTTTTCGAAAATGAACCATTACTTCGGCGGGTATTGGGTTAGTTTGGTGTGGCACGCGCATCCTGCGCGTGTCACGGGTGACGCCTGAGCCACCGCGCGTTCCGCTGTAATTCAAACAATCCCTGCGGTATATTTGTTGGCCGCTAAGACAGCGCCCGACCATTTGGCGCATCCAAAGCTTTTCAGAAGTGACAAATCCTCAATTTCAGTCTCAATCCAGGACGGCTGGGACTCGCGTTTCCAAGCCGGCGATATTCGCTTTTCTGCTGCTCGGGATGTTGGCTGCGGCCGTTCTGTTGCCGCCGCACTCGCGGGCAAGTCGTTCCCTTTCGTTCCCGGCATCGGAGCACGGCAAGCGCCAACGGCCGGAGTTTGTTCCCGGTGAAGCGCTCGTACGCTTCAAAAACGATTCGGCTTTTGAAGGAAAGACCATCCTTAACATAGCGCAGAACGATTCCGTGCCCCTCGCCTTGCAGACCAAGAATGTGGAGCCCATTACCGTTCAGGTTGATCGCTTCGAGGGCTCGGACCTGGTTGGGGGCCTCCGCATTGCGCGCATGGCCGCGGATGACACGCTCAAAGCTGTCGCCGCGCTCAATGCGCGCGATGATGTGCTCTATGCTGTACCAAATTATCTGCTTCACACTGAATTGGTTCCGAATGACTTCAACGCGAATCAGCTCTATGGTTTGAATCTTATCGCCGCGCCGCAAGCCTGGGACATCACTCAAGGCGACAAGAAGATCGTTGTCGGAGTCATCGATGAAGGCATCGACATCTCTCATCAGGATCTGCAAGCGAACATCTGGACCAACCCAAGTCCGAATTCAATCGCCGGAATTACTGGCGACGTGAACGGCTACGACTTTCGCGACAACACCGGCACAATCACTCCCGAATTGCACGCCACGCACGTCGCCGGAACCATCGGAGCCGTCGGCAACAACAGCACGGGCGTAGTTGGAGTCAATTGGTTTGTTAGTTTGATGTCATTGCGATTCATTTCCGCCGCGACGAACTCAGGCACTGACGCTGATGCAATTAGGGCCTACAACTATGTGAAGCAGATGCGCGACCTTTGGACCAGTTCAGGTCACACCAAGGGCGCCGATATTCGCGTCGTCAACGCGAGCTATGGTGGCGGCGGCTATTCGCAAGCTTCGGCGGACGCGATTAATGCTTTGGCCCAGGCGGGAGTTCTTTTTGTTGCGGCGGCGGGAAACGAGACGACTAACAGCGACCTTCATCCTCACTATCCGTCGGGCTATTCACTGCCGAACATGATCTCGGTGGCGGCCACAACCAGCAGTGACACGCTCGCAGGATTTTCTAATTTTGGCGCACACTCGGTGCTAATGGGCGCGCCCGGCTCGGGCATTCTTAGCACAACGCCAGGGAATAATTACGGGACACTAAGCGGCACCTCGATGGCCTCGCCGCACGTCGCCGGCGCGGCAGCCTTGTTGTGCGCGGCGAATCAAAACCTTTCAGTCAGCCGGTTGCGCGCCTTGCTGGCTTTCAATGGCGACCCCGTTGCGGCGCTCCAGGGAAAATCTTTGACCGGCCGCCGGCTTAACGTTTTCAAATCGCTGCAAGCAATGAACGAGAACGATGTGACGCCCCCGGGAACAGTGGGGGCGTTTCAGGTGAATTCACAAAATGGCCGGCAAGTGAATCTCTCATGGAATGCCTCGGGCGATGATGGCCCGGCCGGTCGCGCGTCACTCTACGACGTCAGCTTTGTCGACCAGGTTACAAATAAAGTCGTGCCGCTGACGATTGTCGCGCCGGCGGCGTCGGGAGCCTCGCAACACGTAGCAGTTAATCTGCCATACCGGCACACCGCGGGAACGATTCAGTTGCGCGAGACGGACAACGTCGGCAATGAAGGAACGCCGGCGAGCATAGCGGTGAGTGTGCCGGCGAATTTCGCCGATCCCTATACGACAACATTGAATTCGCCGGCTGCGCTTTCAACCGGCGGCACGCCGCTCGGATTAACCTTCGACGATCGCTATCTTGAGAACTATTCACTGCCATTCTCGTTTTCATTCTTCGGCCAGCTCTACAACTCAGTAACGATTTCGACGAATGGGAATTTGTACTTCTCAACCCCGCCAAAGCGGGCCAACGGCGATGCTGACGATGTGCCGAGCTCAATTTCTGATCTCGCCAATTCAAAAATGATTGCCGGCATGTGGGACGATCTGGATTTGAGTACGAGCCGTCGCGCCGACGCGGATGTCTATGTCGTGCAGCCGGGGCCCGGCCGGATCATATTTCGTTGGCAAGGGGTTCAATTTGGCGACGGCACGACCGGAGACCAGGTCAATTTTGAGGTCGAGTTGCGTTCCGACGGCAGCGTTATCACGCGTTACGGCGCGGGCAATACCAATCTGTTGCCGGTCGTCGGCATCTCCGCAGGTGAGGCCGATCCTTACGTGATCGATCAGCTTACCTCAGAACGCACGACGGTACAACTAACGTCGGCAAACTACAGTGTCAACGAAGGAGACGGCCATGCGAACATTATCCTGAGCAGATCAGGTGATCTCAGCAGCGCTTCGAGTGTGACTTTCGCCACCAGCGATACGGCCGGTACGCAGAATTGCACTACGGCTAATGGGAAGGCATCTTCCCGCTGCGACTACACGACCACGTTCGGCGTCGCACAATTTGGGATCGGTGAGAGCTCCAAGACGGTGTCGATCCCGATCGTTGACGATGCATACATCGAGGGAGCGGAAACCTTCACAGTCGGGATTTACAATGGACTCGGCACCTCGATTGGCGCGCAAACAACCGCGACCATCACCGTCACCGACAATGACAGCGCGAACGGATCGAACCCGCTCGCTCTGACCGACTTCTTCGTTCGCCAGCAGTATCTCGATTTTCTTAATCGCGAGCCGGACGCCTCAGGGCTTCAGTTTTGGAGCAATAACATCAACGGATGCTCGCCACAGCCCGGTTGCATCGACGTACAGCGCATCAACACGTCCGCGGCGTTCTTTCTTTCGATCGAATTCCAGGACACCGGGTATCTCGTCTATCGAATGTACAAAGCGGCGTACGGAGATGCGCCATCTGCTTCGAATCTTGGCGGCACTTCACATCCACTAAATGTCCCCATAGTTCGTTTCAACGAGTTTCTGCCAGACACTCAAAAAATCGGGCAAGGCGTGATCGTCAATCAGGGTAATTGGCAACAACAGCTCGAAGACAACAAGAACGCCTTGGTTGAAGAGTTCGTGCAGCGCGCGCGTTTCACGACTGCTTTCCCTGACACGATGACGGCGCTGCAATTCGTCAATGCGCTGAACACAAATGCGGGAAATGCTTTGTCGACAACTGAGCGTGATCAGCTCGTTGCCGATCTCAATTCCGGCGCAAAAGATCGGGCGCTGGTCCTGCGGGCAGTCGCGGAAAACGGCATTCTAAGAGCTGCCGAATTCAATCGCGCGTTCGTGCTGATGCAGTACTTCGGTTATCTCCGCCGTAACCCCAACGACCCGCCGGAAGCCACTTCGGATTACACCGGCTATGAGTTCTGGCTCAACAAGCTCAACCAGTT
This sequence comes from Acidobacteriota bacterium, assembly GCA_003222855.1. Lineage (GTDB taxonomy): Bacteria > Acidobacteriota > Blastocatellia > Pyrinomonadales > Pyrinomonadaceae > UBA11740. Next base: position 6,281 of record QHXH01000240.1, on the reverse strand, counting down.
CAATGGCAACTTCATCAATGCCGAGATGGTCAAGGCGTTCATCACCGCATCTGAATACAATCAGCGATTTTCTCAATAACTTTTCTCGGCCAAGAGCGCCCGCAAATCGTCTGATTACACGGGCCGGAATAAATATTGACAGGTCCCAATTCCGGCGGCTAAACTCGAAAAACCTCAACGGTGTTGCAAACACCATCCGGACCAGAGCCGGCCCCGTTTCTGGTTGAGTTTCCATTGAGCATCAGGAGAAGAGATGAAACTAACCATAGCCAGCTTGATTGTCGCGCTCGCCACTTTGGCTGCTTACGCGCAGGCGCCGACGCTGCAAATTGTCACATCCGATCCCAATCTGCCGTCCGATCTTTTCTACGGCAACGTTAAGGTCAAGCCGCTGCGCGTCAGACCAGGGACAAACCCGCCACAGTTCATCACCATCGACGATGCAGACTTTTTCAACCAGGAACAATACATCGATTTTCTGAGTCGCATGCCGGACTCATCTGGATTTCAGTTTTGGCTGGGCCAGATTACCGGCTGCGGCAGCAATGCAGCCTGCACATCAGTTGCGCGAATCAATACATCTGGCGCCTTTTTTCTGTCGATTGAATTTCAGCAGACAGGTTACCTGGTCGAGCGGATGTACAAGTCAGCGTATGGAGATTCCAACCAGACGTCAACGCTTGGCGGATCGCATCCGATTGCCGGAGTTCACACCCGACGTGAAGCAGATCGGTAATGGCGTGATTGTGAATCAGGGAAATTGGCAACAACAACTTGAGGCCAACAAGGTTGCATTCAGTCAGGCATTCGTGCAGCGGTCGCGATTTACTACCGCGTATCCGACTTCAATGGCGCCGGCAACATTTGTCGATCAGCTATTTACAAAAGTCGGTGTGACTCCTTCAGCAACAGACAGGAATACTGCCATTGGTGAATTCAACAACGCCGCGGATATTAGCGACGTGGCGGCGCGCGGACGCGCGTTACGTGACGTGGCCGAAAACGCCTCTCTGCAACAGCAGGAACTGAATCGCGCCTTCGTGCTGATGCAGTACTTCGGCTACTTGCGTCGCGATCCAAACGGCGGTCAGGACACTGATTACACAGGGTACGACTTCTGGCTGACGAAACTGAACCAATTCAACGGCAATTTCATCAATGCCGAAATGGTAAAAGCGTTTATCGAATCATCCGAATATCGCGGCAGGTTCTAACGCGATTACACCTTGGGACTAAAATGAGAAGGCTAACCTTGAGTTAGCCTTTCTTATTTTCGGTAATCTATGAATTTTACTGTGTGTTAGAGTACCAACTTGTTTGGCGTGATGGAGTCAGTACCGCGAGCGGACCGGGGTCCCCACGCGGGCAGCCCGCGTGGGGTGGTGGATGTGACCGGGTCGTAACGCATCACCAGGATCGAGATTGCAGAAATTGTTACCCGGTCGCTACCGCTCCCGGTACTGACTCCATCGACTAAAGTCGGGGCTCTGACACCGCTGGCAAGAGTCGTGTCCATGCCTGACCTCAGCATCGTAATCCCGGCTCTTAATGAAGCCGAGAACCTTCGCCTGCTGTTGCCGCTGATTCGTGAAGTGATCGACGAACTTGGCGTGCGCGCAGAAATCATTGTTGTCGACGGCGGCTCAACCGATAATTCGAAATTGGTTGCGCACCAGCTTAGCGCGCTCGTGGTCGAACAGAGTGAGCGTGGTTATGGCGGCGCCCTGCTCGCAGGGTTTGCCGCCGCGAGCGCGCCTTACGTAGCCACGATGGACGCCGACCTCTCGCACCCGCCGGTGTTTCTCAAAGATTTTTGGCGAGAGCGATCGAACTCAGATCTGCTGATTGCCTCGCGCTATGTCGCGGGCGGCCAGGCGGACATGGCGATTGGCCGTCGCATCCTCAGCACGCTCTTGAATCGTTCGTATGCGCTATTGCTCGGTATGAAGTTGCGTGATCTTTCGAGCGGCTTTCGCATGTACGATCGGAAGGTTCTAGCCACTCTGGATTTGCGCGCGAGAGATTTCGATGCGCTTGAGGAGATATTGGTGAGGATTCACGTAAGCGGCGGCCGAATCAAAGAGGTGCCCTTTCATTACCAGGCGCGACAGTCGGGTAAGTCGCACGCGAAATTAATAAAGTTTGGCTGGGCGTTTTCGAAAACCTTGCTGCGGATGTGCCGGTTGAGATATTGGAAGTGAAGCGGATTCGCGCGGTGGACGTTTCTCGAGATGTCGCGCGTTAGAGTACCAACTTCAGGGTGATGGAGTCAGTACCGGGAGCGGTAGCGACCGGGTCGGACTGGAGCGCAACCGTCCCGGTTGCCGCGTTGTCTCGACGAGTGATTGCCAGCGAGGACGCTTGCGCTCCAGTCGCAATCACCGCTCCCGGTACTGATCTCTTTGCTCAGTCTCTTACCCCCGTTTAGCCAGAGCAAGATACTTCCCAGCACTCGCTAGCTCAAGACATTCTGGTAAACCTCGTACGTTGACTGCGCTGCTTTCTCCCACGAAAACCTGGCAGCGTGAGCCGGACCAGCCGCAATCAATTTCTTTCGTTGTTTCTCGTTTTCAAAAACGTCGGTGATCGCCGCCGCGAGCGAATGAACATCCAGCGGATCGACCAGCATTGCTGCGTCACCCATGGTCTCTTCCAGTGCCGCAATGCGACTGGCAATTACGGGTGCGCCGCAGGCCAGCGCTTCCAGAGGCGGCAAACCGAAGCCTTCGTAGAGCGACGGGTAGATGAATGCCCGGCAGGACGAATAGAGCGCCCGCAACTCGTCGTCGTTAACGTAGCCAATCAGCCTCACGCGATCGCCAATTCCCGCGGCGCTGACAAATGAAAACGTTTCTTCCATCAGCCAGCCCTCGCCTCCGGCGACGACCAACTGAGATCGAAGGCGAGTATCGCGAAGAACGTGGGCAAATGCTTTTAAGAGCGTCAACAGATTTTTCCGCGGCTCCAGGGTTCCAACAAACAGCAGAAAACCATCTTCCACGCCGAGTCGCGCTCTGGTACTGAAACTTTCATCGAGCGACATTGGCCGAAAGGATTCACGCGGGGCTTCATGAATCGCAGTGACTTTCTTTGGCTTCACCTTAAGATGCGAATACAACTCACGCCTCACAGCCTCAGTCGGTGTGATGATCGCCTTTGCCATTCTCACCCCGAGCGGAAGACGCAGACGCATTCTCCGCGCCAGCGGCCGGCGGTGTAACTGTGGATATAAGAGCGATGAAAGATCGTGGACCGTCACGACGGTGCGACGCCGCCGCCAGAGCGGAATTTCGTAATTGGTTCCGTGAAACAGATCGAGTCCGGCTCGTCTTAGGTAACGCGGCAAATCGAATGACCACCAACGCCCGCGCTTGATCGACGATGCTGGATTAATGAAGTCCAGATTGGGCAGACGATCGCGGGCACTCTGCTCAACTAACTGCGGATGAAATGGTTTGGGAGAAACTAATTCGAATTGATCTGAAGGATAATTGACAGCCAATGCGCGCGCGAGTTCAAAGGTGTAATGGCCGACACCGGTGAGCGGGCCGCACAGTGAAGAACCGTCGAGTCCTACGCGCATAGTAGCGCAAGTTAACTTGCGGGCCGCAAATTAGCAATTTGCGCTACCCAAAGCTACTGCCCGAACCGCTGACGATATTCGCTGGAAGAGATGAAGGCTTTCACCATTTCGGCCTTGATGTAATCGCCGTTGAATTGGTTCAGTTTGCCCAGCCAGAAATTGTAGCCCTGGTAATCGAGCGTCGACTCCGGAGGATCGTTTGGATTGCGTTGCAGATAACCGAAGTACTCCATCAGCACAAATGCGCGATTAAATTCCTGCTGGTAGAGCATGGAATCTTCAGCGACCAGCCGCAACGCGCGCGCCCGCGCGGCGCTGTCTGTGGGCGGCGCGGAATTGAATTCGCTGATGGCCGCGGCGCGATTCGGCGCTGAAGCCGGCGCAATGCCTGCGTTGGTGTAAAGCTGGTCGACGAACCCTTGCGCAGTTAAGTTCGCCGGGTAGGCTCCGGTGAATTGTGATCGCGTGACAAAATCAGCAAAGTACGCAATCTTGTTATCTTCCAACTGTTTCTGCCAATCACCTTGATTGACGATCACGCCGTTACCAATCTCGCGCGTGTCGGGCAGGAATTGCTGACGTGTAATTGGCACCGGCGAATTCGGCAGATTGCCGTAAGCAGCTTTGTAAGTTCGATACACCAGATAACCGGTTTGCTGAAACTCGATCGATAAGAAGAATGCCGCGGACGTATTGATGCGCTTGACCTGAATGCATTGCGCATCGCCGCCGCAGGAGCTGATTTCGTTCTGCCAGAAAGCGTTACCGGCCGCATCAGGTTCGCGATTCAAAAAGTCCAGATATTGCTGACGGACAAAGAACGCAGTCCCATCAATCTGATTCGGGAGGGGCGAAGCGCCTGCGTTAATCGTGATGTGCGGCGCCGTGCTGCTGTCGCGACTGGATGCAACGCCGACGGTTATCACTATCGGCAGATCGCCGACGTCAACCGTCGAAGGTAAGGTAAAAGTAACGAGATCTGTGCCCGGCAGATCGGAAGTCGAGTTGCTGCTCGCGATTATGGCGGTGGTCCCGATCGTCGCAGTGATACTACTGGGCAAAGTGTTGCGCACACCGGTCAGGGACACGCGCAGGATGGTTGCAGCTTGAGTACCGGTGCCGTCGTTCGTGGTTACCGTGAACGGTTCGGGAGTGCACACTGCCGGGTTGGTCGCATTGCACACTAAGGCCCGTCCGCCTGGTCCATTCGTGCTGGTGAAGATATCCGGCTGCGCGCCGACAATGGTGAGCGCGCCGCGAATTACGGTGCCGTTGTTGTTGATAGCGAGCGGATAGACGCCTGCTGTCAGTCCGATTGGCACGACGAATCTAATCTGCGAAGAGCTCACCGCGTAAAGTCCGCACGCAGCCCCATTAATTGAAACTGAAACTCCATTCAATTCGATGGGCAGTGAGGGAGCGCGCTTCGATTCGGAAGCATTCGCGTTACTGACGGTCGCGCTTGACGGAGCCAGACTAATCGTCGCCTGGGCGACACCTACCTCGCCCGCCGCCAATCCAACTGGAACAGCATTGGGACTAACTGATGGACTCGGCGAAGGACTGGGACTCGGACTCGGAGTCGGACTGACATTTGGACTTGGAGTCGCAGTCGGACTTGCGACCGGAACCGTCATCAGGCTGGCGCCGGTGAATAACGAGAGCGTACCGGTCGATTCCGTCGTGATGGGTGGCGATAATTCGTAAAAGACTTCGTTAGACCCGTCCAGATTTCCCAGGCCTAATTCACCCTGACGAGTGAACGCGAAGCGCCGGCGACTGTTGCTGGCGATAGCGCCGGTCCCGCCGCCGACTAGCGGAAAGTTTGAAATGCGCGTGAAAGGTCCGGTGGTTTGGGCCGGCAACGGCGCCAGAAAAATTTGCGCATCACTCTCAGGATTTAATCCCGTACTATCGGTAACCAGGGTGCCGTCAGATTTGTAGTTGAGCGCCGACGTCCACATTACCGATGCCGGATGCAGCGCTGCATCGTAATCCGTGAACACCGGAACATGAAGCACCGGATCGATCTGCGTGCTGGTCGCTCGCGGTCCCAGCTGGGCGAACGTATCCGTCGTCATGTCATAAACAAACGGAGCATAAAAATTGGTGTTCGTTCCGTTGCCTTTCGGATCGCTGGCCAGCGACTCGAACCCGATAAACCTGCCGTCACGACTTAATCGATGTCCGAACGTAAGGAGAATTGAGCTCGCCGTTGGGTCGGGGCTAACGCTCGGCCTGCCGCAGCCCGCTGACGGTTGTGCCGTTAAAGTTCGCTACATAGATTTCGGCATTACTTAAGCCGCCGCCATCGTCGTTGTTTGAGGTGAGATTCGCGTTCGAGATGAACGTCAGCACCGAACCGTCCCCCGACAGCGAGGGATTGGAACTGAAAATCGGATTGTTAAGAGAAGTCGTCGTCGTAGTCGTGACTTGCGTAAACGCAGAGGTGCTGCGATTGAAGATAAAGACTTCCGGATTTGCATCTGTATTTCCACCGGGAACGAGATCTCTGGTTGAGATAAAAGCGATCCTCTGACCATTATCAGTAATCGTGGCGTCGCGATTATCGTCAGCGATGAAGGGAGGAATCGAGCTTGCTCCCGACCCCGATCCCGGCGAGGGCGCGCGGCTCGCTGGAGTGCTCGTGATGCGCGTGAATGTGCCGGCACTCAAATCTATTGGGCCAAGGTCTGCA
>QHXH01000239.1:10267-15347 GCA_003222855.1 Acidobacteriota bacterium | reverse complement strand
CTGTACGGCATCTTCAAGACGAGCTTCATTCATGACTCATCTTCTCCACAGGGAAATGACTTTCCGCTTCCGCTATTAGCTGCTGACACGGGGCCAAACGATTCGCCTGAATTTCATGTGCGAGCGCGCGGACTTCGTCTGGGCGCAAACTTCGAATGGGTCGATCCCGCGCCGAAGACGACTATCACCGGAAAAATTGAGTTCGATTTCGAGGGAGATCTCACGCGCGCCAATAACCGCAACATCAGCTCGATCCGATCGAGCCAGCCTTCGCTTCGTCTCGCCTGGGTGAGAATCGATCGCCGATTCAACGACGACACCAGCGCCTTCGCGTTATTCGGCCAGGACTGGGCTCCGTTCGTTTCATCGACGATGCCGAACATGATCGAGAATACAAACTTCGGCGGACTCGGTTACGGTGCGGCGTACACGCGCGTCCCACAGGCGCGCTTCGGGTTTAATCACAAGTTCGGCGGCTCGCGCGACTTCAGATTCGGTCCAGAGTTCGCGATTGTATTTCCCGGATTTGGAGATTTGCCCGCAGATGTCGCCAATCAATTGGGATTTGGCGAACGTCAAGGCGCCGACTCGCAACAACCCGGCCTGCAAGGTCGCGCCGTGTTTCAATGGCAACTCGACAAAGCTGCGAATGTGTCGCCCGCGCAATTCATCGTCAGCTTCGAACACGCTAAACGCACGGCGATTGTGACCGCGGCAAATGCGCCCGCGGCTTTCAAAGCAGCGTTTCCCAGCGGCGCTGAGGTCAGCAGCGACAGCAACGGCTATTCAGCCGAGATTCAACTGCCGACGCGTTTCGTCACCATCGTGAGTAAGTACTACAACGGCTCAGACCTGCGCTTCTTCTTCGCCGGCCAACTGCTTTCAAATTTCAATGATACGTTCGGATTGACTTCGACTGCTACTGCGGCCTCAATCGACGGCGCGTCAACTGTTGTGTTCGGTCTGCGGAATGGCCTTGCAGTCGTCGCCCCGCAACGGCCCGTGCGCGCTCAAGGTGGTTTCATTCAGTTCGGCTTTCCACTCTCGCGCATTTTCGATGCCGATCCCAAAGGACGCAACGCCGGATGGACTGCCTTTCTGTATTACGGCGACGATCAGGCAACGGCGCGTGATGCGCGACGGTTCGGCGCACGCGGCGCTCGCAGCGATCTATTCTCAGGCAACATCCAGTACAAATGGAATCAGTGGGTGACCTTTGCCTACGAACAAGGTTATTACCGGACGCGGGCGAACAATCGCGCCGGTTTGTTGCCGCTGTTTCGCGGCGTCCCAAGCTTTACCACACATAACATTCGCTCCGAGTTCGCCGCGATCTTTACGTTCTGATTTCGAAGCGTTGTAGGAACCGCGGCTTTATGCCGCTGGAGGATTGAAGATGGCGCCAGGTTTTGCAACTGATATTCGCCCGCTGTTTCGTGATGAGCCCGACGTGAAAACCATGAAGCGAATGGGACTCGACCTTTCGTCTTACGATGACGTGAAAGCCACAGCAGAGGGCATCTATGCACGATTGGAAAACGGAACTATGCCGTGCGACGGGCCCTGGCCCAAGGAGCAACTTGCCTTATTCAAACGTTGGATGGATGAAGGGATGGCGCCTTGACGCTGCGAAATCTTATGAGGATGAGACCCACAATTGTCGCCGTTAGCGGCTTTTCGTCGAATGTTGGCAAGACGACCTTGGTGTGCGAACTGCTACGGCAACTACCTGGTTGGGAAGCGATCAAGCTGACTCGCGGTCACTATCGTTCGTGCGGCAGAGATCCGGCCGGTTGCTGTGTTAGCGATCTGCTGCGCGATGAACCAGTGATTCGTTCTGGACGTGAAGCCAACTACCAGGCAGGCAAAGACACCGGCGGCTTCTGGGATTCGGGTGCATCGAATGTTCACTGGGTAATCGTGAAGGATGATCAGGTGGCGCAGGGAATTACACAAGCACTGGCCCGCGTCGAAGCAGATGGAGTAATTGTCGAAGGAAATAGCTTCCTTGAATACGTCGACGCCGATCTGACCATCATGTGTGCCCGGTCCGAAGGCGGCACGATAAAGTCATCGGCGCGCAGCGTTCTTTCAAAGGTCGACTTTCTTTATCTTTCTACGCTGAAAGCAACAGCCGCCAACGCTAAAAGACAATTCGAACTATTCCGCGCAGGACTAAATTTCCAAATTGACTTAGACCAGCTAGCGACAATCACACATGACGATCTACCAACCGTGTTATCGCGAATCCATGGAGCGAAGGAAGGAATAGCACTAAATCTGCCGCCGTCGTCCCTACGCCTCAGCGATTCGACCAAAGTTGGCGAGAGTTTCCATGCGCGACTGGGCAGGGCCACTGCTTGAGCCGATTCATCGCAACAAAGGAGAAGATCGATGCCGGAAAAAGAAACTCTGGAACGAGCGGAAGAAGATAAGGAAGAAGGAAAAGCTCCGAGCACTCAAGCCGGAGAGTTTGTCCGCGAAGAGATCGAGCATGTGCGCGAGGGCAAGCACGGCGCGCGATCTGCCAAACAAGCAATCGCCATCGGTCTTTCCAAGGCGCGGCGCGCCGGGGTGAAGTTGAAGCCGCCGAAGAGAGGTTCGAAGCAGACGCGGAAGCAGGCGGCTCGTGATCTGAAAAAAGGAAAGAAGAAGAGCGCGAAGAAGTCGGCCAAGCGGTCGCGCGCAACCTCGCGCGCCCTGAAACGCGAAGGTCGTAGCGCGGCTTCGAAGCGAGCGTTGTCGCGCCAAGCGCACGCTGCCGCCCAGAAACGGTCAGCAGCCTCTCGCTCTCGCTCAGCGAAGAAAGCGGCAAAGACGCGAAAGAAGTAATTCGAAGTAACAGGGAATCGAAGGAGGTAGAGATATGAAACGACAATTGTTTGTGTGGTTGATGACAATAGCGCTGGCGACCTTGTTCTTGTCTTATGGAAATGCGCAGAAGACCGTGACGGTGGAAATGAAGAACGGTCAAGGCGAAAGCATAGGCACAGCCAAAATTTCGCCGGCAGGAAAAGGCGTAAGAATCATGTTGGATCTAAAGAATCTCCCACCGGGCCAGCATGCGATTCATATTCATCAGATGGCGAAATGCGAAGGACCTGCGTTTGAAAGCGCTGGACCACATTTCAATCCTGCTGGTAAACAACATGGATTGCGTAATCCAATGGGGCCACACGCCGGTGACATGAACAACTTCGTGGTGCGAGCAAATGGAACGGCGCGTGTAACAATCATCGATCCACGCGTGAATCTTCGGAGCAACAGCTATTCGTTATTCACGGATGGCGGAACCGCGCTCGTCATTCACGCTAAGGCCGATGATATGAAGACTGATCCATCAGGCAATTCGGGTGACCGAATCGCTTGCGGCGTAATCAGTAAATAAAAATCTACGTAACAGCAACGAAGGGAGGGAATACGAATGTCAGTAGCACGCATAACTGAGATCAGCGCCAGCTCGAATGAAAGTTTCGAGGATGCTATTAAGCAAGGAGTGGCGCGCGCCGCGGAAACGCTTCACGGAATTCGCAGCGCCTGGGTTAAGGAACAAGAGGTCCAGGTCGAAAACGGAAAGATCTTGTCGTACAAAGTCATTATTAAGGTCACTTTCGTATTAGACGAGAGTTAAGACTCGAGATCAAACACCCTCTCAGCCCCTGATTTTTCAACCTTGTGGTTCCCCTGATTTTAACGAGCTAAGTCCATCGGCACCAAACTTGCGCCCAGATTTCTTGTTTTCAAACGGGATCTGGAGTGGGCGTCTGGGCTGCAGCGGAAGCGAACAGATTAGTGTACGCGACAGGGACACGACGATCGAATGAATCGACTTCTCAAAACAATGTTGGCAATGCTGATGATTCTTGTATGTATTGGAATGGCATCGCATTTCACCACGCCCACTGTGGGATTATCTGGCCCTCGCAGCGCGCAGCAAACTCCGACCCCGACCCCGACTCCGTCGCCAAGTCCTTCTCCAAGCGCTACTCCGACGCCAGTACCCGAGCCGGAACCCGTGCCAACTCCGACCGTAACACCTTCCAATTACAGATCGTTCTGAAAACAATCATGAGAAAGCGGAGGAATTAACACATGGCTAAGTACGGTAAGACAGCGCAAAAGAAAGTTAAAAAAGCAATGCATGAGCGTAAAGAGGGAACACTGAAGAGCGGTAGGTCGGGGAAGAAAGTAACCAGCAAGAAACAGGCGATCGCGATTGGATTATCTGAAGCGCGTAAAGCAGGAGGAAAAGTTCCTAAGAAGAAATCTTCCTCGAAGAAGAAGTGACGCTCCGCCGTGCATTAACTAGTGCGGGATCCGAGACAAGGTGAAATCCATATTCGATATCGTTGGGTATCAACTTTAGCGTTGAAGTAAGGAAGAGAAAAGCCGAGGTCAAATGATTCACACCGCACAGACAGGAACCGCTCGAGCCCGCGACGTTCAGATTCGCTCGGGCGCTGCGATGCTTTACGGCGATCTGAGTATTCCGACCGGTGCGCAGGGCGTGGTGTTGTTCGCCCACGGTTCCGGCAGTAGCCGGCATAGTCCCCGCAATCAATTCGTGGCCCGTACCATCCGCGAAGCCGGCGTTGGGACGTTGCTCTTCGATTTGTTAACGGCGGAAGAGGAGGCTATTGACGCTCGGACCGGTCATCTGAGATTTGATATCGGACTGCTCGCCGCCCGTTTGATTGACGCGACCTACTGGCTCAAAGGTGAACTCGACTATTTTCGGGTCGGGTACTTTGGTTCCAGTACGGGAGGCGGCGCGGCGCTGGTCGCGGCTGCGGAAGTGGGTGAAATCGTTAGCGCAGTCGTATCACGTGGCGGCCGTCCGGATCTGGCAGGCGATGCGCTGGCACAGGTCAAGTCCCCAACCTTATTGATTGTTGGTGGACTCGACTACCCGGTGATCGAGATGAATGAAGCGGCGCTCGCGCAAATGCGTTGTGAAAAGCAGTTGAAGATCGTTCCCGGCGCGACGCATTTGTTCGAAGAACCTGGCGCGCTGGAACAGGTCGCCGACCTGGCAGCTGAGTGGTTCCAGAGGCATTTAGTGCCGGCCGAATGAACGGCA
>QHXH01000239.1:6428-10262 GCA_003222855.1 Acidobacteriota bacterium | reverse complement strand
AATGTTAAGGACATGATGACACCAGACCCGGCTTGTTGTACCGCCGATACTTCGTTGCCGGAAGTCGCGCGGATGATGGTTGACAAGGACTGCGGAGAAATCCCCGTCGTCGACAATACGTCAAGCAAGCAGCCGATCGGCGTGGTAACTGATCGGGACATCGTGTGCCGCACGGTTGCCAATGGTCTAAACCCGGTCGAACTTACGGCGGCCGATTGCATGACCAAGCCGATTGTCACGGTGACCCCGGATACGTCGCTTGAAGAATGCTGCCGGATTATGGAGGAGAAACTGATTCGGCGGGTCCCGGTGGTCGACGATCGCGGAGCCTGCGTAGGCATGCTCGCTCTCGCCGACGTTGCGCTTCACACTGGCAAGAATGTGGCGGGGCATATTGTGAGGGAGGTATCGGAACCGACCTCAGCAGCTTCGGCTGTTGCTGGCTAATTGTTCAGCAGTTGGAATACTGCACGGGAGCGAGAGCCAAAAGCAGATTAGGCATAGATAAGCTGGAGAATTCGCATGAATATTTCAGAGCCGAAAAGCGTGACGGTGCCGGAAATCGCGCTGATCGCCGCGACGCGCGGAGCGATCGGTTTTGGCGCGGGCTTGTTGCTCGCCGGCAAATTCAAGCGCGAGCGACGGAGAGTACTGGGCTGGACCCTGTTTCTATCAGGCCTTGCGAGTACCATTCCAATCGCCATGCATGTGTTTGGGAAAAAGGACGCCAGCGCGTCAGCGCACTAAAAGCCAGGGACAACGACAATGATTTATCGTGATCGCATTGACGCTGGTAAACAACTGGCGGCTCGGCTTTCCGACTATGCCAACCGCGACGACGTGCTGGTATTGGCCCTGCCGCGCGGCGGCGTGCCCGTAGCCTATGAAGTCGCTAAAGCTTTGCGATCGCCTCTCGACATCTTCCTGGTCAGAAAACTCGGCGTACCCGGCCAAGAAGAGCTGGCCATGGGTGCAATCGCTACCGGCGGTGTTCTTGTTCTCAATGACGACGTGGTGCGCTATCTCGCAATTCCAGGAAACGTGATCGATGAGGTTGCCGACATGGAGCTACGAGAACTGGAAAGGCGCGAACGCGCGTATCGAGGTGATCGTCCGGAACCCAAAGTCCAAGGCAAAACCGTCATTCTCATCGATGACGGTTTGGCGACCGGATCGACGATGCGGGCCGCGGCTAAGGCTCTTCGCCAGCAAGACCCCGCCCGAATAGTCGTCGCGGTGCCAGTCTCCGCAGCCCAAACCTGCGATGAATATCGAATGGGGGTAGATGAAATCATCTGCGCGAGAATGCCGGAACCTTTCATGGGCGTGGGCATGTGGTATCGAGATTTTTCGCAGACGACTGATGAGGAAGTCCGCGAAATTCTCGCCCGAGCAGAAAACCTAAACACTACTGAGTTGAAGGATCGAGAATTGGTGCATAGCTGAGGTTAAAGACTCATGGCAATTGCAAAGCAGAGCCTGGGAGCGAGCGAAGTCAAGAAAGCATTGCATAGTCTCCGTGGAGACGCTCGCGATTATGATCCATTACTCAAGTTGATCCACGGAGCCCGCTTTTGTCTTCTTGGTGAAGCTACCCATGGAACGCAGGAGTTCTATCGCGAGCGGGCTGAAATTACCAAGCGATTAATCAAGGAGCAGGGCTTTACTGCCGTCGCCGTCGAAGCTGATTGGCCCGATGCCTTTCGCGTCAACCGTTATGTACGCGGCCTCAGCGACGACCGCAATGCCAACGAAGCCCTCGGCGGCTTCAAAAGGTTTCCCACCTGGATGTGGCGCAACACCGTAGTGCTCGATTTTGTTGAATGGCTGCGCGATTACAACTCTTCATTCAAAAAAGGCGCGGCGAAGGTAGGATTTTATGGCCTCGATCTTTATAGCCTCTACACGTCGATAGAAGCCGTCCTCGGCTATTTAAGTAAAGTTGATCCGGCAGCCGCGAAACGCGCCCAATATCGTTATTCCTGTTTCGAACATTTCGCGGAAGACACGCAGGCGTATGGCTATGCGGCAAGTTTTGGCCTTAGCGAGTCATGCGAACGGGAGGTCATTGAGCAGCTCATAGAACTGCGGCGACAGGCGGCAGATTACGCCAGCCGTGATGGCCGCGTGGCGCAAGATGAATTCTTCTTTGCCGAACAGAATGCGCGGCTGGTGTTAAATGCCGAAAGGTATTACCGCTCGATGTTTCGCGGGCGAGTTGAGTCCTGGAACCTGCGCGATCGTCACATGGCAGAAACATTAGGTGCGCTAGTCACGCATCTGAACGCTCAAGGGCAAACCGCAAAGATAACAGTTTGGGAACACAACTCTCATCTGGGCGACGCGCGCGCGACTTACATGGCTGACCATGGCGAACTGAATGTTGGACAGCTCGTGCGGCAACAGTATGGAAACGAGGCGCGACTGATTGGCTTCACAACTTACACCGGCACCGTGACGGCAGCTTCCGAGTGGGATGGGCCGGCTGAACGCAAGCGGGTGCGCCCCGCTCTCAATGAGAGTTACGAAGCATTATTCAATCACACCGGCGAAACTGATTTTCTATTGAGCCTCCGAGACAACAAAAGGCTGTCAAACGTGCTTCGCGAACCGCGATTAGAGCGAGCCATCGGTGTTATCTATCTGCCGCAAACGGAAAGACAGAGCCATTACTTTGACGCAAGGATGTCTGATCAATTCGATGCGGTGATCCATTTTGACGAGACAAGAGCCCTGGAGCCGCTGGAACGTACAGCACCTTGGGAAAGTGGCGAACCGCCAGAAACATTTCCGACAGGAGTTTAGAGGAAAACATAAATGCAAACTCAAGAAATTCCACGCCGTGAATGGAAAGGATTCTTCGACAGCTTCAGCCGGCAACATGAAGGTTGGTTGGCGACACTTGAAGTTCTGAGCGCAGACGTTGGCGCGCAGGAAGAAGCGCGGGAGTTGCCGCTCGCCGGCGTGAGTTTATCTTCGGGAGGTGATGAGACGGAAGCCATCTCGATTGATTTGGGGACGAGGCCAAACGAGCACGTAAGCCACGCGATCAGCGACCCGACTGCCGTCTGGCTTGAACAAACGGAAGAAGGAGCGAATGCCGCGCTGGAGATTGAAAGGGCCGATGGCACCAAAACGCTCCTGCGCTTTCGATCACCCATGCCGGCGGAGTTTGTGGATGGAGTAGTTTTGGACCCAGTCGCCGGGAATGACGAGGAGTAAATGCCTACACGAGCCCAAATGAGCGCGGTCAAGAACCAGGAAGGCGGTCATACGCAGCTGATGCGCGCCGCACTTGCCGGAGACCTTAAGTCGGTCAAGATGTTATTGAAGAGCGGTGCTGACCCAAACGAGCGAAATGATGAAGGACGCACTGCTTTGATGTTTGCCGCGATTAACAGAGAGACTTCATGCGCGAAGGAGTTATTGCGCTACGGCGCCGAAGTAAACGCCGTAGCCAATGATGGTGGGACTGCCCTGCTGTTAGCAGCATCAGAAGGTGACACTGAGCTTGTGAAGACCTTGCTGAGCAAGGGTGCTGACGTATCTGCCAAATTTCACAAGACAGAAAACACAGCCCTTAAGCTCGCAAAAGAACATGGTTACGATGAGATCGCAGATCTACTTCAAGCGGCCGGCGCGTCGCGGCAATCGGCTAAGAGGCAAAAAGGTTAAAGCGGTGAGACAAAGAGGCGTTGGACCGTCACAGAAGTTAAAGAGGAAACTTCTTATCTGACATCTCGACCCAAAAAACGGAGTTGAATCGTGTATCGCAGAGCGCGTAGCTGGTATCCCAGTTGCATCTTATAAGACCAGACTTCAATTGTGGTTAAT
>QHXH01000239.1:0-6406 GCA_003222855.1 Acidobacteriota bacterium | reverse complement strand
GCAAGGCGGAAGAAACTCGGACACTTTTCGATCGGATCATGAATTCACGGTTTTACTACCCGACTAACACCGGTTCTCTTGGTGAACCGCGCCGTGCCAACAGTGACGCTTTCCCAGGGCAATATCAAAGGCCAGTAAAATTTGAAGGCGGTAAGGCTGTGGCCTCAGTTAAGCGAGAGCAACGAACGGTACTTTTGGTTGAGGATGATGATAACTGTTTGTTTCTTCTGAAGAGCGCCCTGGGAAGTAAAGGTTATCGAGTCGTTCAGGCATGGGATGGGAAACAAGCCTTGGAGCTCGCGCGAGCGGAACATCCCGATTTGATCCTTTTAGATCTGCAACTGCCGAGAT
Source organism: Acidobacteriota bacterium (assembly GCA_003222855.1). Taxonomy (GTDB): domain Bacteria; phylum Acidobacteriota; class Blastocatellia; order Pyrinomonadales; family Pyrinomonadaceae; genus UBA11740. The sequence continues at coordinate 6,055 of QHXH01000239.1, read as the reverse complement.
TAAACGGCATTGGTGTGATAACCCAACTTCGAAACAATCTCGATTTCGAAGCATTGCCGATCGTAATAATGACTGGTCACGAGCCGGAAAAATACCGAGCATCTGCCATTTCTGCAGGGTGTGACGATTTTATTCTAAAGCCGATTGATTTCGATCGTTTGGACGCGGTTCTAGATTATTTTGTTCCACTTCCGCCTTCCGATTGAAAAAACACAGAAGTACCTTACTTAGGCTCAAGGGGAAGTTTCCTATCCTTCCAGGCTTCAAATCCTCCGAGTAAAGCGTAGGTTTTCTTCCAACCATTGTCCTTCAATATTTGCGCCACACGGGCGCTGGATGCTTCGTTGGGTCAAGTGCAGTACGCGACGACCGGACGATCGCGCGGAATATCAGCGAAGTGCTTGTCGACGTCATCCGCAGGGACGCGAATCGCCTGTGGTAATCTCGTGTCCGCCTCAGCCCAAGCTTTCGGATTACGCGTATCCAGAAAGAAAAAGTCTTCGCCAGCGTCCATCCGTTTCTTCACTTCGTCAACAGAAATGCGTGTAACGCCCATAGCAACGTCTCCATTTTCAGAACCATTTTGATCGATTTGTCATGAGTAAGTAAGACGGCAAAGCCAGATCGAAATCCGCGTTTGAGATAAAGAACCAGCGCCACGACAAGCGGGCTGATTGCGGTTTCCTGCGTGCCATCTTTATTCTTTTCCGATAATAGCATCAGTGTGCCCAACTGAGATTCGTCATCCTCAATGGCTTACGTTTACAGCACGCCATGCTCGCGCATCAAGTCTTCAGTAGCCGTGACCTCTGCACCTTCTTCATCCTGATTTTTTGTTTCTTTAGTCTTGTCTTGAGCAACTTGGTGGCCACATGCTGTCAGCGCCAATCCAGAACCGGCGAGTGCAGAGATCCGCAGGAACTGGCGACGGGTATTTGCAGTGTCCATCGGTTTGACTCTCCTTCATCGGCGCTTGTTCAGTCTGCGTTTTTTCAAACGGTGCCTGGACACAGGCGATCTTTTACTAGCCCCGATATTATTCGTTGTCGTTTCTATGCTCGGGCTGGGACCAGCGCTCTGCCGATAGCCTTCGGCGTCGGCGGCAGCGATGGCTGTTTCTAATCGACTGCGGCTGGCGGCGAGCACGTCAAGCTGAGATTGCACGCCTCGTTTTTCGATCTCCAACTGTCGGCGGCGCGCTTCCCGTAACTCTTCCGGATGCACACTGCCGACACCTGCCAAACTACGCTCGATATTTTCGGGTTTGAGATCTTCTTCGAGTCGTTGTAGTCGCGTCTGTAACTCAGCTTGCCTGGCTTTGCGCAGGCGTTCGCACCGCTAGCAAACTGACAGCGATCAAAACGCCAAGGAAAATGGTGAGTCTTATGCAACGTCTCATAACCTGGTTCTTCATCGATTTGCCCTCTCCCAAGAAAAGGGGCAATTCATACGCCGCACGCCCGATTCTGCGGGCCTTACATCATCAGAGTCGGTATTCTAGTTGCTCTATTTGTTTATGAACTTAGCTATCGTTAGGGCTTAGTCGCGGTTGTGAGTTAGAACCGGACGGTTCGAGACTATTGTGTACGCGAAGTGACCGGGCATGATCAAGATCTTGCGACAAATTAATACGAGCGCGGCGATCATCGTCCTTGTCTGCTTCTTCCTTCCATGGGTGCAGGTCGGTTGTGCAGGTGCGAAAGATACGATGAGTGGCCTTGACTTGGCACGTGACGGCCAAGGTCTGTTGTGGTTCATACCCGTGTTAATGGGTGCGCTGATCCTTTCCGCGATCGTGCGTGTCAGACGAGAGCAAAACAAAGCCTTTGCACTGGCCAGTACGCTGTGTGGTCTTCTTTCTGCTTATCTGATGAATCACGAAAGACTGCGCGTACATGATGAGTCTGGCCTGATATCAGCCCAACTTACCGGCTGGTTTTGGCTTGGCTTTATCTCGACATTCGCAGTAGCGATATCCGGGATCGCGATGTTGGTCAGGCGACAGCGTGCGCCTTAGCTTTTTGAAAGCGTGTCTTGAAATGAAAGCGCAAATCAAACTGTTCAAGATTTTCGGGATTCAAATCGGCCTGCACTACAGTTGGCTCCTGATTGCCGTGCTGGTTGTTTTCTCCCTCGCCGGTCAATTTGCGTTTACCAATCCTGAGTGGGGCTCAACCGTCATTTGGGGTTTGGCGATTCTTACCGCGCTACTCTTCTTTGCAGCGATTGTCGTTCATGAACTGTCACACGCCGCAGTCGCCAAAACGCGCGGACTTCCGGTTAGATCAATCACGCTATTTGCTCTTGGCGGAGTCGCACAAATCGAGAAAGAAGCCTCGGATGCAAAGACCGAATTCTGGATGGGCATAGCCGGCCCTATCACCAGCGCAGTAATTGGCATTATCTGTCTGGGCATTGCGGCCGGAATTGGCTGGACGCCTTCAGGATCTCACCAGGCACCGCTGGCCGCGATGTTAGGTTGGCTCGGCGTTATCAATATCTTATTGGCAGTCTTTAATATGATTCCCGGATTCCCGCTTGATGGCGGGCGGGTGCTGCGGGCAGTCATCTGGTGGATCACTGGAAGCGCCGCGCGCGCCACGCGCATCGCAACCGCGATCGGCCAAGTCATAGCCTTTGCATTTATCATCATTGGGCTCTTCCGCTTCTTCAACGGGGCGGGCTTCGCCGGTCTCTGGTTAACCTTCATCGGTTGGTTTCTTTTGGATGCCGCCCGTTCGACCTATGCTCAGTTCGAAACAATCGAACGTCTGCGCGGCATTCGCGTCCGCGACATCATGGCCGGAGACTGGCCAGTCATCGATGCGAAGACTAACTTGCAAACGTTCGTTGACGATCATCTGCTGAAGTCAGCAAAGCGGTGCTTCGTCGTAGAAGAAGACGGTCACGTCGTGGGAATCGTGACGCCACACGAAGTGAAAGATGTGGATCGAGAAAAATGGTCCCAGATTACAGTTGCTGAGGTGACGCTTCCGCTGGAAAAACTACACGCCGTAAAACCTGCTACCACTTTGACCGAGGCGCTGGAAACAATGGGCCGCGAAGATATCAATCAATTGCCGGTGATGAGCAGTGGACATCTCGACGGAATTATTTCACGGAGTCACATTCTCCGGTTGCTGCAAACCCGGGCCGAACTCCAGGTGTGATATGAGTAGCGATCAGCAAGTTCACGAACAACTCCCCAACGTTTCGGTTGAACGTTCCGATGCCGTGACGAGCACTGGGACGTTCGCGCGCAGGCGGCCAGCAGACCTGGTCGAACCCAACGTCGACGTTGCGATTCCGGCAATCGAGTTTCGCAATGTCAACTTTTCCTACGAGGACAAGAAAGTCCTCGACGATCTCAGCTTCCAATTAGCTAAGGGCGAGATAAAAATCATTCTAAGCGGTTCCGGCGGCGGCAAGTCTACGATCCTCAAACTCGTCTTGGGTTTGTTGAAGCCGGATGCCGGCCAGATCTTCATTGATGGCGAAGAAATTACCGAATTCGATGAAACGGAGCTACAGCGAGTACGCGACAAGATCGGAATGGTCTTTCAGGAGGGTGCCCTTTTCGATTCGCTGACGGTCTATGAAAACGTTGCTTATCGTCTTCAGGATCGCGGAGTGCCGGAAGAGGATGTAGAAGAGGAAGTACGTGCGCTGTTGAAATTCGTGAAGCTCGAACAGGAAATGGACAGATTGCCCAGCGAATTATCAGGCGGCATGCGGAAGCGAGTAAGCGTGGCTCGCGCGCTGGTTGGTAATCCGAAGATTGTTTTGTTTGACGAGCCGACGGTTGCTCTTGATCCTCCCACTTCCGGCACGATCTGCGATCTGATTATTGAGCTTCGAGACTTAGAAGACGTTGCGTCCATTGTCGTGACGCACGAAATGGATGTTGTCAAATATCTGACCTCGGAATATGCGAGAATCGGTGAAAGAGGAAAGATCGAATTCAAGGATGAAGGTCAGCAACTATGCCTCACCAACACGAAGATCCTCATGTTGCGTCATGGTCGCGAGATCTTCAGCGGCACAGGCAAAGAGTTAATCGAGTCTGACGATTCTTACATTCAGAAATTCATCCGCGGCACTGAGTTATTGCCCGAGCGAGCTGAGAGTCGCGAATAAAAATGGACAAGAACTTCGATCTCGTCATTATCGGCACTGGCGCGGCTGGCGCCACGGCAGCGTACAAGTGTCGCGACGCGGGATGGGAGGTAGCCATTGTTGATTCGAGACCATTTGGAGGGACATGCGCGCTACGCGGTTGCGATCCCAAGAAAGTTTTGGTTGGCGCTGCGGATCTGATCGACTGGCTTCGCCGGATGGAAGGTAACGGAGTTTCGTTGCCGGATGCGAAGATCGATTGGCCAGCGCTCATGCGTTTTAAGAAAACCTTTACTGATCCAGTTCCTGAAGACAGAGAGAAAAAGTACGCCCAGGCCGGTATCGCAATGTTCCACGGTCGCACACATTTTCTCGATCGGACGAGACTCCAAGTGGGCGACGACACCCTGAACGGACGCTTCATCCTCATCGCTACTGGCGCCAAGCCGGCAACACTGGGTATATCAGGGGAGCAGCATCTAACTACCAGCGATCAATTTCTGGAACTGGAAAAACTGCCAGAACGAATTGCCTTTGTGGGCGGAGGCTACATATCGTTCGAGTTCGCTCATGTCGCTGCTCGTGCTGGCGCACAAGTATCCATTCTTCATCGAGGAGCTCGTCCGCTGGACCGTTTCGACAGGGACCTCGTCGGACAATTGGTGCGGGGCACGCGCGAGCTGGGCGTGGATGTTCGCTTGAACACCGAGGTCAAGAGCATTTCAAAAGACGAAGGTCGATTTGCCGTAAAGACTTCAAGCGATAATAGTAAGCAAACGCTCGAAACAGATCTGGTGGTTCACGGTGCTGGTCGTGTCCCCGACATCGACGATCTTGGGTGCGAAGAGGCTGGAATTAAGCGTGGAACGATGGGCGTTTCTGTTAACGAATATCTGCAAAGTGTCTCGAACACGGCCGTCCATGCTGCTGGCGATGCAGCCGACACGGAAGGAATGCCGCTAACGCCGGTGGCAAACATGGAAGGAGACATCGCGGCCAGCAACATGTTGAAAGGCAATCATCGTAAGCCGAACTATGCCGGAATCTCGACGGTCGTTTTCACCATACCGCCGCTCGCCTCGGTGGGATTGCAGGAAGAAGAAGCGAGAACGCAAAGCTTGAAGTTCAGATTGAAATACGAAGAAACTTCCGATTGGTACTCCTCCCGACGAGTTGGTCTGAAACACTCCGGTTTCAAAGTGCTTGTTGAAGAACGAAGCGATCGGATTCTCGGCGCACATTTACTAGGGCATAACGCAGAAGAGATCATCAACATCTTTGCTCTCGCCATCCGCCATGGAATCAAAGCCGAAGATTTGAAAAAGACGATCTATGCCTATCCGACCAGCGCGTCCGACATAGGTCACATGATCTAACAGCTATACCTTGACCAGCGTCTCGGTTGATACTATGAAAGTCGGACATATCGTCACCGTCACAGGGCCTGCGTTGCTTAACGGAGTTCAGGGTTACAAGTTCCCGACGGATTGGGACACGGGCAAGCTTACCTTGCACCTGCGCGTTTGGGATTCCGCGGGAAAGCAGCTTTACGATAGCAAACCCAATCAGTTAACCACGGGGAGTTGCGCGTTCATTGTCCAATTAGGTGCCGAGTGATTGCGAGGGTTACTCTTATCGAGACGAAATGCCAACGAAGAAGATGCTGAATTTGACGCGCGTTGATTCTGGAGGCAAGTCCGGGGGCTTTTTTGGACGCGAATTTCACCTATGAATGGAAGCAGTCCCACTAAATTAATTGTCGGTATCACCGGTGCGTCCGGAACGATCTTTGGAGTACGGCTACTGCAAATGCTGCACGGCTCAGGCGTCGAGACCCATCTGGTGATGAGCAAGTGGGCCGCTCGTACGTTGGTCCATGAAACCCAGCATACAGTCGAAGAAGTTCAGGGTCTTGCGACGCGCGATTATCCCCCTGGCA